>DASZUP010000668.1:0-3360 GCA_035547635.1 Pirellulales bacterium | reverse complement strand
AGGACTATCATCAGAAAATGATCCTGGCGGCCAAAGAGAAGCTCGGCGAGCAGGCCGAACGGGTGTTGGGAACGCCCGCAGGACTGCACGTGCAGCTGCACGTGACGGAGCGGGTGGTGATCGCGGATTTGGCGATCGCGGATTTCATCAAGAACCATCAGGTGGACCTGCTGGCGATCGGCACCATGGCTCGCGGCGGGGTTCCGGGCGTGTTCATCGGCAATACCGCCGAACGTTTGCTGACGACCATCCAGTGCTCGCTGCTGGCCGTCAAGCCGGCGGATTTCCATTGCCCGATCGAGTTGCCGCCGGGCGAGCAGGCCGCCCGCCCGGTGTTGTAACTCGTTCTTCCGTGGCCTGCCCGCACGGTCGTTCATGACGAGGGCGACTCCATGCGCCGCAGCGCCGCGCGTCCTTCGGGCTTCAAGGCAGCCGCCGCGCGCTCGCCGCTGACCGACCAGCCGGTCTTCAAGCCCAGCACGAACCAGCCCAGGCCGACGATGCCGACGGCGAAGATCGTATCGCCCACCACGCGCAGCCAGCGCAGGCGGTCCATCAAGTCCGTCTGCAGGAACTCGGCGCTGCGGGCGTACCACATGCCGTGCGTGACGCTGGCCCAGGCCTGCATCAAGCCGACCGGCAGCAGGCTGATCAGCACCATCAGCGCCAGCCCGACGTTGATCGACCAGAAGCAGAAGCCCAGCAGGCGCGTTCTCCAAACGTTTCGCGTGGCCAGCCCCTTGAGGCAGAACAGCATCAGTCCGATGCCGAGCATGCCGTACACGCCGAACAGCGCCGTATGGCCGTGCACCGGCGTGGTGTTCAAGCCTTGCATGTAGTACAGCGCGATGGGCGGATTGATCAGAAAACCGAACAGCCCCGCGCCGACCAGGTTCCAGAACGCGACGGCCACGAAGAAGTAAATCGGCCACTTGTAGGCCGAGATCCAAGGCCGCGCCCGGCTCAGCGTCAGGTTCTCGTACGCCTCGAATCCAATCAGCACCAGCGGCACGACCTCCATCGCGCTGAACGTGGCCCCCAGGGCGAGCACGGCGGTCGGCGTGCCGGTGAAGTACAGATGGTGGAACGTGCCGATGATGCCGCCGGAGAGAAAGATCGTCGTCGAGAACAGCACGGCCGCCGTGGCGCTGGCCGCGCGCAACAGCCCCATCCGCGTGAACAGGAAGGCGATCACCACGGTGGCGAAGACTTCGAAGAAACCTTCCACCCACAGGTGTACGACCCACCAACGCCAGTACTCGGCGATGGCCAGGTTCGTGCGGCGTCCCCACATCAAGCCGGCGGCGTAGAACAGGGCGATGGCCAGCGACGAAATCAGGAACAGGCCGAGCAGGTGCCGGCCTTCGTTGCCTTTCTGCCGGAACGCCGGCCACATGGCCCGCGCCATCAGCACCAGCCAAAGCACCAGGCCGACCAGCAGGAAGGCTTGCCAGAAGCGCCCCAGGTCGACGTATTCGTAGCCCTGATGTCCGAACCAGAAATTCGCTTCCAGTCCCAGCCGCTGCTGCACGCCGAGCCATTGTCCGGCCATGGAGCCGGCCACGATAATCAGCAGGCAGACGAACAAGAAGTTGACGCCGAGCCGCTGGAACTTCGGCTCATAGCCCGACACGGCCGGGGCCATGAACAGGCCGGTCGCCAGCCAGGCGGTGGCGATCCAGAAAATGCCGAGTTGCGTGTGCCAGGTGCGCGTGACGGCGTAAGGCAGGTACTCGGCCAACGGAATGCCATAGAACCCGGAGCCTTCGACGCCGTAATGCGCGGTCACGGCGCCCAGCCCCACCTGCAGCACCATCAGCAGCGCGACGACCCAGAAGTATTTGAGCGTCGCCCGCATCGAAGGCGTCGGCGACAGCGCCAGCAGCGGGTCTTCATCGGGCAAGCCGTTCGTCTCATGCGGCGCGTTGCGGTTCTGTGCGGCGAAGTACCAGGCCAGCGCTCCGATGCCCGCCAACAGAAAGACAAAGCTCAATACGGACCAGATCACAATCGAGCCGGTCGGCGCATTGCCCACGAGCGGTTCGGCAGGCCAGTTCTGCGTATAGCTGACCTCGCTGTTCGGCCGATTGGTCGTGCAGGCCCACGACGCCCAAAAGAAGAAGGAGTTGAGCATCTGCTGCCGCTCGTCGCTTTTGACGGCGCGGGCGGGAAGGGCGTAAGCGTCGCGCAGTTCGTCCAGTTCGGCGTCGTCGCCGAACAACCCGGCGTAGTGGCGCCCGACCGCTTCAATGGCCGCGGCCCGCACCGAAGAAACCGTCAGGTCTCCTGTTTCGGCGTCGTAGGAGTTCGTGCGCAGCTCCTGTTGCAAGCGAGCGCGTAACGCAGCTTGCGTTTCCACGTCGAGTTCGCTGTAGGCGGCTTGATGTTCATCGCGGGCCCAGCGGTCGAGCATCCAGACCGCTTCTCGGTGCAGCCAGTCGGCCGACCAGTCAGGCGCCACGTAGGCGCCGTGTCCCCACACCGAACCGACTTCCTGGCCGCCGAGCGACTGCCAGACGTTCTGGCCGTCTTGGATTTGCTCTCCGGTGAACAGCACGCGCCCGTCCTCGTCGATGACCCGCTCTGGAATCGGCGGCGCCTGGCGATAGATCTCCCTGCCGAAGTAGCCAAGCACGGCGAACGATCCGACGAGAACCGCTCCCAAGCTGAGCCAGAGTTTTCCGTAACGCATTTCTTATTTCCCCCAGGTTATTTCTTGTTGCGGATTTACGAGCGGCCCCATGCGAGAGCCCCCGTGCCGTGCGTTGCCCAATTAGCAACCCCCGTGCCGCGGGCGAGGCCCGCTCGAATTGGCGCCTGCGCAGTCATTTGGCTGCTCGCTTTGAGTGCGAGCTTGCCGCGCGGACAGGGCGCAGACGAGCGGTTCCGCGCGCCATGCGCGCGGGACCAGGGGGGGCGCTATGGTCCTCCGAAGGACGGGCGCTGGCAACCGTGCCCGGCCGACGGCGGAGCCGGCCTGCAGCCGTGTCGGGGAAACTTGTGAGAAATCCAGCGTGTCGTCGGCGCCTGGCGGAGCGGGCGACAATTTATATAGCGGGATAGCGACAGATCAGATCGCGGAACGGGCGACAAATCACGGAGCGGAACGGCGGCCCTTTCAGCTCCGCTCCCGCCTCCACGGCGCCCTCTCGGGTTTCCGCCCGCGGGGTCGCCCCCTGTCTGACGAGGGGGCGAAAGGGCAAAACCCTCTATTAAAATTGCGCAAGGGAAGGCTCGTCAGGCTGATCGAAGCCTTGCTGCCGGAATCGCTCCCAGGGTACAATCGACGGGTGACTGTTGATTTTGACCGGCAAAGGATGGTGCTGGTCGCAATGGTCGGCACGCTGGCATTGGCTCCAA
>DASZUP010000667.1:0-2344 GCA_035547635.1 Pirellulales bacterium | reverse complement strand
GCACGAAAATCACCACGCCGCCGACCCCGCCGATCAAGCCCGTGACGATCAGGCTCCGCAGCGCGCCGTCGGCCATCTGGCTCTCGACCCACTGGCCCGCGGCGCCGGTTGCGGCGTCGATCCAGTCCATCGGCCAGGAGGCCAGGCGGAACACCGATTGGAACACCAGCACCATCATCAGCAGGAAGGATATCGTGCCCCACCCCCAGTGCGTCAACACCTGGTCGATCCGATCGCCCGCAGTGATCGCCCGCTCGGCAGGACGCGTGACGACTCCGTCCAGGACGCGGCTGACCCAGCCATAGCGAGCCATGGCCTCTACGGCGGGCACGGGGTATCCCGCATCGCCGAGTCGGCGCCGAGCGGAGATCAGTTCTTCGCGCACGCTCTCATCGTCAGCCGACAGCAGGCGTCCTTCGAGATAGCCGGCCGAATCGAGAAGCAGCCGCTCGACCAGGTATCGCGGCAAAGGATCTTGACCGCTCGCCGCGTTGCGTTCGGCCAGCAAGGCCCCCAGGCGCTCCACTTCCCGGCCGAAGACGTCGGGAAAAGGGCTTTCCGGCGGGGCCGCCTTACCGCCGGCTGCTTGGGCCAGCGCGGCTTTCAACTCGTCGAACCCCAGCCGCCGATTGGCTTGCACCTCGATGACCGCAACGCCAAGCTGCCGCTTTAATCGCTCGACGTCGACCCGGACGCCGCGATCGCGAGCCACGTCGATCATGTTCAGCGCCACGACGGTCGGCAGCCCCAGCTCAAGCACCTGGCTCACCAGGTACAAATTCCGCTCCAGGTTGCTGGCATCGACGATGCACAACGCGGCGTCGGGCGCTGGGGCGTCGCTGCGGCGGCCCAGCAGCACGTCGACGGCCACCATTTCATCCGGCGAACGAGGGGCCAGGCTGTATGTGCCAGGCAAGTCGATCAATGTGAATCGCCGGCCCTCGTGCGTCATGCGGCCGATCTTCTTCTCGACCGTCACGCCCGGATAATTGCCGACCTGCTGCCGCACGCCGGCCAGCGCACTGAACAGCGTCGACTTGCCGGTATTGGGATTGCCGATCAGAGCCACCGTGCAGGTGGAGTCAGCCGCGGCGAGATGCATGGCAGGGAGTAAACTCAAGGCAGGAAGAAGCAGTGCCGGACGTCGCCGAGTCGTCTTTCGCCCGCACTGCGGGCGTCGCCGGTCGTCCAAGCCGCCGCTTGGTTATTGTCGTTGGGGCGCTATCGGGACGCCCCTCACGCGAGCTGTTCGATTTCAACTCGCGAAGCTTCGCTCTTGCGAACGCTCAACCGATAGCCTCGCACTTCCAGTTCCAGCGGATCGCCCAGCGGGGCCGCTCCGACCATCGCTACCTCGACGCCCGGCGTCAGCCCCATCTCCAGCAGCCGCAAGCTGACGTCGTCGCCCCCTTCTATCTGGATAACGCGGGCTCGTCCGCCCCGCGGCAAATCAGCCAGACGGCTCACCCGCTCACTCCCGGTTTGACCAGCACGCTGACCATTTCGTCCGGGCGGAAGCAGAGCTTCTGTGATCCGAGCCGCAAAATGCAGGGACTGCCCGTGCGGACCATTTCCACCGCGGCGCCGTTATGGAGTCCCAATTCGTGCAGCCGATGAACGTGCTCGGCGCCGCCTAACACGGCCGCGATGACCGCTTTGCGGCCCGCAGACAAATGGCCCAGCGGCACCAGATCATACGGCATTTCGGTCACAGAAGCGTCTCCCACGAAGACCTGCTAGTTGCGACTGCGTCTCAGTCCGGACTTATTCTAGAGTCATTCTCGGATGTAAGCAACCATCTTCTTAAAGAGCGCGGCAGGAAATGCTCGGCGCGCACGGGCCGAGAGGAAAACGAAGGGGCGGCCTCAGGAGGGGCTATGCGCAGGTCGCACAACCCACCCGACAGAGGAGTCCTGCGGCACGAAAGGCGCGCTCGGCGCTAGCCGCCGTCGGCGCCCGGAACCGGTCTTACTGCCGCCGGGGAACCAGCTTCATGGGAAAGCCGCCCCAAACCACCTGCGTCAATTGGCCTTCATAGCCGGCCAGGTTCTCCGTCGGACTGTCGACAATGCTCCCCAGGATCAACACGCGGTCGTGGCTCGCCAACGGCGGCTGCGGGGCGTGTTCGCTGATCACCACCACTTCCTTGGGCACGCCGAACAGGACCAGCTTGATCCGAAAGATCGGGCCTTCGTAGCCCAACTCCTGCACCGTACCTGCCAGCAGAATGCCGTTAGTGAGCCGCTGGCTATTCTCCAGCCGCGAACTTGCCAGACGGCCGACAATTTGCGTTTTGCCCCGGTCCTCGCCGACGCGCAGCAGGACAGACTGAATCCGCGCACGC
>DASZUP010000666.1:0-2937 GCA_035547635.1 Pirellulales bacterium | reverse complement strand
TGCCGGGAAACACTTGGCAAGAGCAGTCTAGAGCAACACCTGTATTCTGGGACGCCGGGCGATTTGCCGCACGCACCGTTTGCCTGACAGAAAATGTGGTCCGCCGCCGCCCTGCCCGGACCTTCTGCCAGGGAAAAGGAGTGATCGATCACCGACCGTGGCAGGGCGCTATGCCCCAATTCAGATGATCACGTGCCGCCAAATCTTGACATCCGTTTCCTGCTGGGGTCCGGCGCACCCCATGACGAAACTGCACGAAAGCCGGAGGGCGGTCAGTCCACCGGCGACCCAATCTCCAGACAGTCCATGGATTTTCGGTACTGGCCGTTCCTGGCCCTGCTCGTCCGTTGTTGGGCTTCGCGAAGACTGCCGGAAGGCAACGCCGCGCATCCGTGACCGGAAATACGGAAATGGCGTCGTCGGCGTCCGGACATCAGCTGGACATCGTGTCCGGGGCCGACGGAGTTCGAACTCGACGATCGGCCGGTTTGCTGTCAGCGATCCGAAGCGTCGCCGGCTGGCCGCTTGCGGCGCGTATTGACCGCACCTAAAAAAGTGGGCAGCCGGGGACACAGCAATTAAGAGAAGGGGAACCACGCATGCCTGCCACAGACGACTATGCACAAGTGATCGAAAAGACGGCCGGAATGGTCCGGGATGAAAAGGTTCAGTCGTTGGCCAAGGCTCATGGACTGCAAGTGCTCGACGTCACGTGGGAGGACACCGCCCGTTTCGACTTTTCCGCTGTCGGGCCGAACATCAGCGACATGACGATCCAGGTGCAGCACCAGGCGCCAGGCCGCGACGACTATCAATTGAGCTGCATGCCGGTTATCCGTTACCCGAATTTCACCGACCTGAGCGGCGACATCTCCCCGGACGAGTTCTTCCTGCTCGTCGGCAACGAGAAGGGCGAGCCGTTGAGAAAGATTACGCTGCGCGAACTGTTGGGCAACTTGAAGGCCTATCTGCACAATGCCAGCTCCTGGAAAGGCAGCCGCAGCTCAGTGCTGGCCGAAAGCCGAGATAGCCACGTCCTGGTCAGCGCGCAAGCCTGCTTTCTGCCGATCCCGCGCGAGGGCATCGCTGAATTCAACCCGGTGCTGTTCAATTACCAGTCCTACGAAGGCGATCCTGCCGTCCTGACGATCCTGGCGACCCGCGAAGGCGCCAGCATCACGGCCATCGACAATAAGCGTGATGCGTTCGAGGCTGGCGGAACCTGGGGGCAGCGTTTGTTTTTCAACCAAAACGGCGAGCGGGCCAGCCTGACAGGCCAGCGGAAGAGCGACTTCTTAGCTGGCGAGGGAGCGTCCGTATCCGGCGCCATGTCAGGCAATGCAAGTGGCGATGGGCTCAACATGGTGCTGCTCGTCCAGGCGCCGCTCAAGCAGAAGGAACCGATGGATCTCCCTGCTTCAGGCGGCGACATCCTCTACTGCTGTTTGCCGGCGTCGCCGCCCAGCGACGTCGAAGAAGCGGTCATCGGGCACGGCAAGGTAGAGGGGCCGTTCACAGAGATCGACGGCCTGGAGATCGAACGCGATGACCGCTATCCGGTGCGGGTTACCGTGCAGTTCTACAAGGCAACCAGCAATGGGATCGTGTCCGAGCAGGATATGGCCGAGATCGCCGAGCAGATCAACAAGGTCTATTCGCAGGCCGATTATGTCGGCAGCCTGGTCGTCGAGGGACGCACGGGCCGGCCCACCGAATACGAGGGCCCGCATATTGAGCCGCCGCAGTGGTGGGACGTCTTCTGGCATCGGCATCTTGCCAACACCGGCCAGAGCCGCGAGGAAGCGATTGCCATGCTCCACGAGCTGCTTGGCGACCGCTTGGAAACGGCATCGCTCGAACAGGCAGAGCAGGCGGCTGCTGAGGCGGGAAAGATTGCCAAACGCGAGAATCCTGACGGCGAGTAAGAGGCGGCGGGCGCTTTGAAACTCGGCGCCGGAAACTGAAACGGATTGCTTGCCGAGCCGGAACGCGGAGCAGCTCCATCCAAGCAACCTTCCGCTCGAACGTGAGAGAATGGCGTGCGTTCGGCCCGCCGTCGCCGTGACGCCTGAGTTCGCACGACCAATGGAATCCCAGGCAGATTGCCGCTTCAGCGGTGCACGCGGACGGTTGCTTCTGCGGTTTGACGACATATCATGGCGGTGCTTCCCGGCATCCTCGCCGCGCAGCTTCGAGCGGCCGTACATTGGCGAGGATGTGCGGCGGTTACCGGTACGCGGCTTCCGCCTCGCAATCGGATCGTTCCTGACTCGCTTCTTACCAAGGCATCTACCATGCGGTCGTCGACTTTCGCAGCATGCCTGTTCCTCAGCGTCTTCTCGCCCACGGCGACTTCGGCCGCCGAGCCGCTGACAGTCGTTCTCTGGCCAGGCAAGGCGCCCGGCGACGTCGGCATCGCCGGCGAGGAGAAAAGCTTCGCCTATCAGTCGGAGATTCTCGGCGGACCGACCCCGCTTGTCGCGAATGTCAGCCGGCCGACCCTCACGGTCTATCGAGCTGACCAGGCCAACGACGCCGTCACGGCGATGCTGATCTGTCCCGGCGGCGGCTACCACAACCTGTTCTGGGAACTTGAAGGCGAGGAGGTCGCGGCCTGGCTGAACGCGCAAGGCATGACCGGCATCATTCTCAAGTATCGTTGTCCGCGACGGCCGGGCGACGTCAAAGGCGAACCGCCTCTGGGCCCGCTCATGGACGCTCAACGGGCCGTGAGCCTGGTCCGCAGCCGAGCGGCGGAGTGGGGCATCAATCCGCAGCGCATCGGCATGGTCGGTTTCTCGGCCGGCGGCCATCTCGCGCTGGCCACGGCCGCCGGCTACGAGAAGCGGACTTACGAGCCAGTCGACGCCGTCGACGAAGTCAGCTGCCGCCCCGATTTCGCCGTGCTCTGCTATTCGGGCTACCTGAAGGCCAAAG
>DASZUP010000665.1:0-31399 GCA_035547635.1 Pirellulales bacterium | reverse complement strand
GATTTTCCAGTGCGGCCGGCTGAGCGGCACCGGCTACGTCTCGATCTTGCCGGTCGATCAAGGCATCGAACACTCGGCCGGCGCCTCGTTCGCGCCGAACCCGATCTATTTCGACGCCGAGAACATCGTCAAGCTGGCAATCGAAGGCGGCTGTAATGCGGTCGCCTCGACCTACGGCGTGCTCGGAGCCATGGCCCGCAAGTATGCGCACAAGATTCCGTTCATCGTCAAAATCAATCACAACGAACTGCTCACGTACCCGAACAAGTATGACCAGATCATGTTCGGTACGGTCCAGCAGGCCTTTGACATGGGCGCCGCGGCGGTCGGCGCCACCATCTACTTCGGTTCGGATCAGGCCGATCGGCAGATCATCGAAGTCAGCCAGGCCTTCGCCAAGGCGCACGAACTAGGCATGGCCACCATTCTGTGGTGCTACCTGCGCAATAGCGCCTTCAAGACCGACAAACAAGACTTCCACACTTCGGCCGACTTGACCGGCCAGGCCAACCACCTGGGCGCCACCATCGAAGCCGACATTCTCAAACAGAAACTGCCGACCAACAACGGCGGCTACACGGCGCTCAAGTTCGGCAAGACCGCGCAGTTGGTTTACGACAAACTGACTTCGCCCCACCCAATCGACCTTTGCCGCTACCAGGTGGTCAACGGCTACCTGGGCCGGATCGGGTTGATCAATTCCGGCGGCGCCTCGGCCGGCGCCACCGACCTGGCCGAAGCCGTCCGCACCGCGGTCATCAACAAACGCGCCGGCGGCACGGGCCTGATTAGCGGCCGCAAGGCGTTCCAGCGACCGATGAAGGAGGGCGCCGAATTGCTGCACAAGATTCAGGACGTGTATCTCGACGCCGAGGTGACGGTGGCCTGAGCCTGGCCGTCTCTGAGCAGCTCATCGGCCTGTTATGACTACGCTTGCGAGAGCGAAACCGTGTTCGCTTTCGCCTCCTGGCCGGCGGTCCGTTCGATCGCCGATGCGAGAATGCGCGAAAGCAGTTCAGAGTGCTCGACGCCGTAACCGCGAGCCAGCAACACAAGATCGCCCGACTTGGGCGACAGGCCGGGCAGCGGGTTGACCTCGAGAAAGTAAGGAACGCCGTCGCGCAAGCGGAAGTCGAAACGCGAAACGTCGCGGCAGCCCAAGGCTCGCCAGGCGGCCAGCGTCGCTCGTTCCACGGCTGCGGCGTCTGCTGGCGTCAGTTGGGCGGGCGTTTCGTACCGTACGAGCCGCTCCCAGTCTCGTTTCACTTCGAGCGAGTAGACGAACGGCCCCTGTTTCTGACGGGGCAGAATGCGCATGATGCCCAGCACGTGCTGCGGACGCGAGCCGACCACGCCGACGGTCAATTCGTCGCCATCGATGAATTCTTCGACCAGGATCGGCTGCCGATAGGCTTCGTAGAGTTGCCGGACGCCTGCGGTAAGTTCCGCTGCTTCGTTGACGAGACTGCTGGCCAGCACGCCCTTGCTGGAGCCTTCGTAGGCCGGCTTGATGATCAAAGGGTATGAAAGCCGGGCGAGTTGCGTCTCAGCGGTGGAAAGGTCGCCGTCTTCAATCAGCGCCCAGGCGGGCGTGGCCACGCCCGAGGCGCGCACCAGTCGCTTGGCGCAGTCCTTGTCGAGCGTTGCCGCCAGGGTCAGCGGATCGGAGCCCGTATAAGGAATTCCTAACATCTCCAAGACTGCGGGGACGCGCGCCTCGCGACAGCGGCCGCTGCCCGTCCCTTCGGCAATGTTGACGACCAACTCGGGCTTAGGCCCGGCCAGCAGCCGGCGCAGCAAGGGCTCGCCATCGCCGAGCAAATCGACTTCGTGTCCCAGGGCGCGGATGGCGTCGGCGATGGCGTCGATCGTCTCTTGCGAGTCGAATTCTTCTTCGCCGTCGGCCGCGAGACCCGGGGCATGGGGCGTCTCAGACGAAGACTCGCCGCGGACGTTGTAGGTCAGACCAATCTTCAACGGAATGTTTCCTGTCAGCCCCAGGGAATATGCTTGAAATGTTGTTGCGGTGACGCCGAGGTTGCAAACCTTGCATTTCTGCGGCTTACACGACGCCGGCAAGGCCTCGGCGGTACAAGCGAGTACGCTTATGCTACGTCGCCATGACGGCAAAACCGCGGGTCCGTAGTCCCGCGGTTTTGCGTCAAGCGTTCGTTTCCGACGGCCGCTAGAGCGTCGGGGCGACGGCCTCCAACGGCTCCGCTGCCAGGACTGGCTCGGGCTCCAGGTCTGGTTTGGCGCCGCTGGAGCGGGCGCCGGCGTCGCCGCAGCCGCTCGGCTCGACGATCGACAGCAGAGCGTTTTCCTGGCGGCGGGCCATGCGGCGGTTGCCTTCGGGCATGAGCAACGTTCGCTGCCCGCCGAGTAGGCTGCTCACGCCGAGCGACTCGTACCGCGTTTGCTGTCCGCCGTCCTTGTCTTCAGGTGCGTAGCGGAACAGCAGGCCTTCGTAATTGCGCAGCACTACGGCATTTTCCGCGGCGGAGACCAGGTAGTTAGGCATCAAGGGAATCTTGCCTGCGCCGTGCAAGCCGTCGACGACGTACGTCGGGACGCCCAATCCCGACATGTGTCCCCGCAAACCCTCGATGATTTCCAGCCCCTTCCAGACCGACGTGCGGAAGTGACCGGCGCCCACCACCGGATCGCAGTGGAACAGGTAGTAGGGACGCACCTTGATCCGCAGCAATCCCCGCATCAGTTCCCGCATCGTGGGGACTGAGTCGTTCACGCCCTTGAGCAGCACCGAGTGATTGCTGACCGGCATGCCGGCGTTCACCAGGTTGCGGCAGGCTCGCTCGGTTTCCGGCGTGATTTCCCGGGGATGGTTGAAATGCGTCTGAATCCAAATCTTGCCGGCGCGGCGCAACAAGTCGACCAGATCAGGGTCGAACAACCGCTGGGGCAACGTGACCGGAACGCGAGTCCCGATTCGGATTACGTCGACGTGTTTGATGGCCGCCAGCTCGTTGACGAACCAACGCAGCTTGGACATCGGCAGCGACAACGGATCGCCGCCTGAGACGATCACGTCATGAATCTCGGCATGTTCGCGGACGTACTGGATCATCCGTTGATCGTTGTGGCTGGGAGCGTCCCAGCCGTCCCGGTCCATGGTCACCCGTTTGCGGGTGCAGAACCGGCAGTACATCGAGCAAACATGGGTGGTGACCATCAACACGCGGTCCGGATACCGGTGCGTGAGGCCGGGCACAGGGGAATCCTTATCCTCTTCTAGAGGATCTTCCAACTCCAACCCCGTTTCGCTCGTCATCTCCCGCGTAGAAGGGCACGATTGCAAACGAATCGGATCGTGCGGATCGTCGACGTCGATCAAAGAGAAGTAATAGGGGGGAATGGCCAGCTTGTACTGCGATTCGAGGCTTTCGAGGGCGACGACATCGCGTTGGCTGTGGGGCAGGAGTTCAACGAGTTGAGAGGTGGTGCGAACGGCATTTTGCATCTGCCAACGCCAGTCCTCCCATTGAGCGAGCGGGACCTCTTTCCAATGTGGGTGACGACGAGAAGAACTTGGAGGCTCCTCTGACTCCTCGTTGGCGGCAAAGGCGAACGAGGCTGCGTCGAATTGGTTCATAGGGAACGAATCCCTCCGGGGTGGAAAAGGTGGGTTTTGGCCGGCCGGCCATGCGGCCTGTTAACCAAATCCGCGTGCTTATACCATCGGCGTTTGAAACCGACAAGTATGCTTTGGGGCAGAAACTTCAGGGGTGCATGGAAAACGAACTTCGCCGAATTGCCCGGTCGTCATTCAGGAGGTCAGGCGGGAGCAAACCAAGTGCCGAAACTGCGTTCCATTGGTTCATATTACAGGCGCGATAACAAGAGGGAAGGGTTTTTCTTTTGCTGCGGATGATCCGGACGCCTTCCTCATCCGGAAGACGTTGCGGCCCCGCATGGCGCCGAGCGGGGGCGGACCTTCTGCATCAGCGCCAGCTACCGGGTCAGGGGCCGTCGATCAGCCAGAAGTTGGCGAAGCTGTTGTTGTTGAATGAATCTCTCTTCCCGCCAGAGCTGCTCTTGCTCTTGCCAGGCGGTTTGTTGTCTGACCAGTTCCTGTTCTCTGGCTTCAAGCCTTCGGGCCTGCTGCTGCAGTTCGGCGTGCCGTGCGCCTGCCCACGTCTGTATCTCTCGATGCCGAAGCTCCAGTTTGTCGTGCTCGGCGGCCAGTTCCGACTTTAAGGTCTCTAGCTCCGTCCGTTGTTCCGCCAAGGTCGCCGTTTCCAGGCGATAACATTCCGTTAAACGTTGCCGTAAGGCTGCCAGCGACCGCTCCCTAGCGGCCGGCGCCAGGGCGCCGGCGAGTTGGGCTTGCAACTCCTCGGTCGCCAGCCGAGTTTCGATTGCTTCTCGCTGCAAACGAGTCAGCTCGAGTCGCGAGCGTTCGACGGCCGTCTGGCGATGATCCACGCGCTGGGCTTGCTGCTCGATGGCTTGCCGCTTCTGTGCCAACTGCGCTTCGTGCAGGCGTTGCGTTTCGGCCAGCCGCCGACGGTCGAAACGGGCCTGGGCTTCGAGCTGTTCGCGGCGCTGATCCAATTGCCGGCGCATTTCGACGACTTCCGCCTGACCGGCCAATAGCAACGTCTCGGCCTGCTGCAGCCGTTGCTCCCGCAACGACAATTCTTCCTGCCTGGCCTGAAAAGCTCGGTCCTGTTCGCCAGGCGGCGCGTCTCCCTCAGCGTGGCGGATGTTCGGCTGACCGGCAAGTTCCTGCTCGCGCAAGGCCAGTTGCGCTTCTCGCCTGTCCCGTGCCCGGCTTTCGTCGTGCCTGGTCTGGTCCGCGGCTGCGGCTTGCGCCAGCTTGTCTGCAAGTTCCCGCTCGCGGGCGGTCACGGATGTCTCGCGTTCGGCTATCGCTTCCTGTTGTTCGGAGAGCCACAGCCGCGCGTTCCGCACCTCCTGGTCGAGTTCAGCCAGCCGCGCATTGAGTTGAGCCGTCCGGCGATCTAATTCGTCCTGGCGTTGACGCAAATGCTGGCCAAGTTGCTCTGCTTGGGCCTGCAATTGAACCGCTTCAAGCGAACTGCCGGCTGCAACGGCGCCGCCCGGCGCAGGCGTATCGTCCGTTTGTGCAACACCCTCGTCAATGGCGCCGTCGGATGGCTGCGCGTCTCGAACCAGGTGCGCACCATCCACCCGGGTGCCGGCAACCAGCACTTTTTCCGGTTTGGGGTCCGGTTCCGCTGCGGCGATCTTATCCGACGACTGGAGCATAGGCCCCCGGCTCAGGCCCGCGTGTGGCGCCGGCATCCGCCGGCTTTTGCGCAACCGTTAAAGTCTACTCAGGCGCCTATATCGGCGCTTGAGTGGCCAAAGTTCACTTGAAAACCGAAAGTTTTCTTGGTGAGAGCCGCCTCGGTCGGTTCGTTGGAGAAAATGGGCAGCCCGCTGGCAAGGCGGGAGCATTGGGAGCCTGCAAAACAAAAAAACCCTGGTCGCTGTCGACCAGGGGTATGTTGGTGTGGCTCGCGAATGGCAAATAGACTTCCGAGGCGAGAGAGAAAAACCATCCCCCCGGCAAGGGTCCTACTCTTTGGCGGCATCCAGAGCTTTTTGGAGCCGGTTCTTTGGCTGCACGCCGACAAAGCGGTCGACGACGTCCCCCCCTTTGAAGACCATCAACGTGGGAATGCTGCTGACGCCGAAGCTGCTGGCGGCATTCGGACTGTCGTCGATGTTGATCTTCCCAACCTTGACGGAGCCGGCGTATTCGCCCGCAAGTTCTTCGATCATGGGGGCGATCATCCGGCAGGGGCCGCACCACGGAGCCCAGAAATCAACCAGCACCGGCTGCGCGGAATCGAGCACTTCGGACTGGAAGTTGGCGTCGGTAAACTCGGCGACATTGCCGCTCATCGGAATCCTCTCCTGGCAAAGATTTTCGTCAAATTGCTGAGGCAATTATAGCGCTGCGCTGGGGGGTGTCAACGAAGGGCGCTGCCTGCGCCGGGCCTTCCCCTTTCCCGAGTTGAATGGGCGGCTGGGCCGCAGGCAGATGCGGCGGCGCGTGCTTGGCGTCGGCTGATGCCCAGGTCATAATCGCCGCCACGCGTTATGAGTTTGCACATCTTCACCTGTGAGCCTGGCTGGGAATCGGTTCTGAGCGACGAACTGGGCCGCATTTTTCCCGATGCGGCTCGCCGCCAACTCGCGCCTGGCTGGGTCGAGAGCCGCTGGCGCCAAGAGCCGGCCCTTTCCGAGCCGTGCGTGGCCTTCGCTTCGCAATGTCTGCCCTGCAGTGAGCGCCTGGCTGCGCCTTCGGTTTCCCAGTGGGCCCGCAAGGCGGGTGGATGGCTGCTGGAAACGCTGCGAGACCATGATGGTCCCTGGCGCTTGCACGTGTTTTGCGTCCCTCTGCCTGGCGGTCCTGTCCGCCCTGCTCGCGCCCGGTTGATCGAGCAAGCCGTCCTGGAGCTGCTGCGCAAGAAGCAGCGTCGACTGTTACGCTCGCGCGTTGTCGAGCCGGCGCCGCCCTGGGACGACGACGAGGCGCTGGTTCAGATCGGCCTGATGAACGCTGAGGAAGGTTTTGGCTCGGCGGCGCTTCCGCCGCTACGGCGACGACTGCGGCGGTGCGTGTCGCGGTTTCCCGGGGGCCAGGTTCAAGTAGCCGCCGACTCGGCCGCGCCGTCGCGGGCCTTCGCTAAACTGGCCGAAGTGCAAATCCGGTTGGCGCGCTCTATCGCGCCGGGCGAGCGTTGCGTCGATTTGGGAAGCAGTCCGGGGAGTTGGGCGTACCTGGCGCTGCGGCAAGGAGCGCAAGTGACGGCCATTGACCGCAGCCCGCTGCGCGGCGACCTGATGCAGCATGCCAAGCTGAACTTCGTCCGCGGCGACGCCTTTCGCTATCAGCCCCCCCCGGCCGTTGATTGGCTGCTGTGCGACGTCATCGCTTTTCCTGCTCGCACAATCGAACTGCTCGAACGCTGGATCGAGCGCCGCTGGTGCCGTTGGTTCTGCACGACGGTCAAATTCAAGGGGCAAGACGACTATGCCAGGCTGGAAGAGCTGAAAACCTGGCTGGAAGGCGCCAGCGTCGATTTCTTTGTCCGCCGCCTGACGAGCAACAAGAATGAGGCGATGGCCTTTGGGCGGCTGCGCGAAGCGGGCGAAGCGGCCTGGGAGGCGGGGCAGTAACGGCGGAACTCCAAGACGGGACGCATTCCGTGAGCGGTTGCGCCAGCTCTCTTCACGCCGAATTCATGAGCTTCAAGTTCGGCGCCAGTCGGTCGAGTTCGTCATTCAGGTAGTGCTGGATCTGGCCGGTCGTCTTCAGCTTCATGACGCGGCGATAAATCTCGTCGGCGCGCGGGCGGGTCAAATGGCTGGCCAGATCTTTGATCATGGGAATGAAGGCCGGGCTCATGCTGAAACTGCGCAGCCCCATGGCAAACAGCAGCACAAACGCCCGCGGCTGTCCAGCCATCTCGCCGCAGAGGGTCACCGGCTTGCCGGCCTGCCGGCAAGCGTCGATGACTGTGGACAACACTCGCAGCACGGCCGGGCTGAGCGGCTGGCAAAGTCTTACGACCTTCGGGTTGTCGCGGTCCGCGGCCATCAGGTACTGCACCAGGTCGTTGGAGCCGATCGAAACGAAATCGACGACCTTCAGCAGCGATCCGATCGAGATCGCCGCGGCAGGCACTTCCACCATCAACCCGATCGCCGCCTCGCCGAACTCGCGGCCTTCGGCCTGCAGTTGCCGTCGGGCGCGGTGCACCATCGAGCGGACGCGGCGCATTTCCTCGAGCGTGGTGATCATCGGAAACAGCAACTGCACCCGCGCCGGTTCTTCGCCAGCCGTCGCGGCGGCGCGGAGCACGGCGCGAATCTGCATCATGAAAAAACCGGGATGCTCGAACGACAGCCGGATCGACCTCCAGCCCATGAACGGGTTCGCTTCGCGCTCGCGCCCCAAGTACGGGATGGTTTTGTCGCCTCCCAGGTCGAGCGTGCGGATCGTGACGCGCCGGCCGGGGCTAGCCGCGATAATCTGGCGGTAAGCGACCAATTGTTCTTCTTCGTCGGGCACGCTCGGATGCGTCAGGAACAGGTACTCGGTGCGAAACAGGCCGATGCCGGCGGCGCCCATCGCCGCCGCGGCGCGTGCATCTTCCACGCCGTTGACGTTGGCCAGCAGCTCGATCGCCTCGCCATCGGCCGTCAGCGCCGGCTGGTCGCGATTCTCGGCCAGCAAGTCTTTGAGGTCAAAAAACTCTCGTTGCAGTTTGCGGTAGGCGCTCTCAGTTTCCGGATCGGGGTTAATGACGACGTGACCGTTGCGGCCGTCGACGACCAGGGTGTCGCCGTTCTTGACCTGCTTGAGCATGCCCCGCACGCCTGCGACCGCCGGAATGCCGCGGCTGCGAGCGAAAATGGCGGCATGGCTGGTGGCGCCGCCGCCTTGCGTGACGATGCCGGCCAACTCGCGGCCGCCCAACAGCACCGTTTGCGAGGGGAGCAGCTCCTTGGCGACGAGCACCAGAGCGCCCGAAGTTTGTTCCGCGGAGGACAAGACCGGCGAAAGATGTTCGCTTAGCCGCACAATCACGTCCCGCACGTCCGACAATCGCTCTTTCAGGAAGGCGTCTTTCGTGCGTGCGTAAAGGCGCCGGTATTCCTCGAGCACCTGATGCAGAGCCGCCTCGGCGACAACGCGTCGCTCGCTGATCCAATTGCGTATCTTGGCGTCGAAAGCCGGATCTTGCAGGATCGCCTGGTAGGCCTCGAACGTCGCCGTCTGTTCCGCGCCGAGTTGGCTGGCCACTTTGCGGGCCAGCGAGCGCAAGCCGGCCAGCGACTTTTTGACCGCTTTGTCGTAGCGCGCCAACTCGGCGGCTACTTCTTCCTCGCCAAGGCGCTGGCCGTCGGGGTTCACGAAGATTTCGTGAATGCAGTAAGCCTTGCCGACCGCTACGCCGGGAGAAACGCCGATACCTTTACGCATGTCGCGCATCGTAGCACCCGGCCCGAACAGGGACAACTGGCCGCCGCCCGGCGGGTGCGTCTCGCGGTAAATCACGAGCCGCAGCCTGCCAAAATCGGGAAGGTTTCGGCTCAATGCGCAGGCCTCTTTTCCGGCCGACGCGACGCCTGAAACGCAACGGGCCTCCGGCGGCGAAACCCGCCACAGGCCCGTCTCAACCAGAGGATCACTGCCCGAGTCGGCCTGCAGTTGTGCTTCCAACTCGAGGAACCTTAATGAATGAAGTCTCCTTGGTGGAAATTGACTTCTCGGGACCGCTTACTGCGCCGTCACGGTGATCCGGCGCGGCTTGGCAGCCTCGACCTTGGGCAGGTGCAAGCGAAGCACGCCGTCAGAATACTCCGCATGGATCTTGGCGGCGTCGATCTGCTCGCTGACGCGGAAGGTGCGATAAAAGTCGCCTACGCCATACTCGGCCAGCAGGTATTTTGCGTCGTCGCTCTGGCGTTCTGTTACCGGAGCGTGGATCGTGAGTTCCCCCTCCTCGAAACGGACGTCAATGGCGTCGGCCTTGGCGCCCGGCATATCCGCCAACAGCAGTAATTCGTTTTCCTTTTCCAGGATGTCGACGTTCGGCTGGTAGTACGTGCCGCCGCGAGTGCGTTCGCTACGAGAAGCCTCGTCAACGGCTCCGGCTTCGACTTTGTTCAAAGTAGATTCAGCGTTCATGGGAAAAACTCCCTGTGCCTTGTGAGGTAATGTTTTCTCGGGTCGACGGTCGGTTCGCCTTGCGCCGGCGCTGCGAGAGCCCGGCGCTCGAGGCGGCCCTATTGAGTTTTCACCGTGATCTTCTTGGGCTTGGCGGCTTCGGCCTTGGGCAAGGTGAGCAGCAGCACGCCGTCAGTCAGGCTTGCTTCGACCTTTTGGGCATCGATTTCCACAGGCAGCCGCAGCACGCGTTGGAACTCTCCCGCACGGCGCTCGCGGCGATGGAAGGCGACGTTCTCTGCTTCGAAGTCGTTCCGGCGTCCTTTCAACAACAGTTCATTGCCGGTCACCGAAATCTCCAAGTCCTCGCTCTTCACGCCGGGCAACTCCGCTTCGACCAGCACGGCGTCGTCGCGCTGCCAGACGTTGACCGGCGGGAACTCTCCTCGTTGCGGGGCGCCTTCGGCAGGGAGCAAGTTGGCCCGGCCGAGGAAGTCGCCAAACAAGCGATCCATTTCCCCCCGCAGTTGCCAGATCGGATTCAACCCATTGCGATAGCGAACCATGGCAAAATCCTCCTCCACACAAACGGACGTTTTAGAAATGTCGCCGGCTCTGAGCGGATTCGTCCGCCCCAAGGCGGCAGTTGCAATCGGTTACTACGCCACCCTCAAAGCAACCGCCGTGCCAAAATTTGCGATGATCGCTCTACCGCCTTGTGTCATCTCAGCTTGCGTTTCCGAACGTCCGCCGGCCGTGATCGCTCACGGCGCCATTTTGGCAGCTTCACCGTGCCGAACAGCACAGGCATGAACACCGCCCAACGCCATGCCGACATG
This sequence comes from Pirellulales bacterium, assembly GCA_035547635.1. GTDB lineage: Bacteria > Planctomycetota > Planctomycetia > Pirellulales > JAICIG01 > JAICIG01. The sequence goes on along the minus strand of DASZUP010000665.1, from coordinate 20,887 downwards.
GACCGGCAGGGTGGCCGAATCACCGGCCGCGCGCGAGGATGTAAAATTGCGAAGATTTGCCGGTTGTACTGAAGGCACAGGCGGACAGACGCCGAAAATCTGCTCTGGTCGAGGAGCTGATTCTCGCCCGGCCGGGGCTTCGCGTGCGCTCTTCGGACGTGCAAGCGGAGCCAGACGGCGGAGAGGACCGAAAGGCGGCCGCCTGGGCACGCCGGGCGTCAGCCAGGCTACGCTGCTTCGGGGGGGAAGGAATGAACCGCCTTGCAAAACCGTAAGCAGCGATCTCTGGCCAAGTTACGCGGCGAGACGGCGCGAAACTTTAGCGGTTGTCGAAAGTTAAACGCCCAAGTATATTGTCTGCCTTGACTTTCAAGGCATCCCAACCACCCCATTTTTCGTCGGCCGGTCACGGTCCGCTATGCGATTTACTCTGATTGATCGCGTCATCGACTTGCAGCCTGGGGCGCGCATTGTCGCCGTAAAGAACCTGTCGTTGGCGGAAGAGTACCTGGCGGACCACTTTCCGGGTTTTCCGGTCATGCCGGGCGTGTTGATGCTGGAAGCCATGACCCAAGCCGGGGCTTGGCTGGTGCGCGTAACGGAAGATTTCGCTCACAGCACGGTGATCCTGAAAGAGGCCCGCAACGTCAAGTACGGCAACTTCGTCGAGCCGGGGCAGACGTTGACAATTACGGCCGAGATCATGGGTCAGGATGAACACGAAGTAAAGATCAAAGCCCAAGGCGCCGTGGATGGAAAGCAGGCCGTTTCCGGTCGCCTGGTGCTGGCGCGCTACAACCTGGCGGAAGCCGATGCGAGCCGTGCGTTGGCCGATCAGGTGGTGAAACAAAAACTGCGAGAATTGTTGGCCCTGTTGTATCGACCGGCCGCTCCGGCGGTTTGAGCGGCGCTGAGTCTTCAGAGCCGTTCCTGTTGCGGCGAACAAAGCCGCGTTCAATTCTCCTCAGCCTCTGACGATTGTTCTCATGCGACTGGAAGGTAAAACGGCTCTGGTAACCGGCGGCAGCCGCGGCATTGGCCGGGCCTGCGTCCGCGCATTGGTCGCCGAAGGCGCCAAGGTCGCGTTCGTTTATCAGAGCAGCCAGGCGGCCGCTGAGGGTCTGGCCGGCGAACTCGCCGAAGGCGGCGCGGCCGTCAAAGCGCTGCAGGCCGACGTCAAGGATTTCGCCCGCGCCGAGCAGATCGTAGAGCAACTCGTCGAGACTTGGGGCCAGATCGACGTGCTGGTCAACTCGGCCGGGGTCATTCGAGACGGCTTATTCGCCACGATGGGACCGGACGCCTGGGGCGAAGTGATTCAGACCAACCTGACCGGAACCTACAACTATTGCCACGCGGTCACCCGCCCCATGATGTCGCAACGCCGCGGCAGCATCGTGAACATCTCGAGCGTCGCCGCCGAGTTCGGCTCGCGAGGGCAGGTGACTTACGCCGCCAGCAAGGGCGGCATCGACGGGCTGACCCGCTGCCTGGCCAAGGAACTGGCCGCACGCAAGATTCGCGTCAACGGCGTGGCGCCGGGCATGATTGAGACCGACATGAGCGAGGTAGTACGCAACCTTGCGGGAGACAAGATCAAGGAGATCATTCCCCTCAAACGCGTCGGGCAGCCGGAAGAAATCGCACGCGTTGTCGCCTTTTTGGCGAGCGACGACGCCAGTTATCTTACCGGGCAGGTGCTGCGAGTCGACGGCGGGTTGAGTCTGGGCGGGTATTAGGAAAGTCGAGCGGGCTAAGGGGCCCTGCGACAGGATAGAACCATTTTTCGAGCACGTTTGGGAGAAATTGCGAAAGATGCCAACCAAAGACGAGATCTTCGACAAGATCAAAAACGCCTTAGTCGAAGCCTTGGGCGTAGATGAAGACGAAGTCACCCCCGAAGCCACGCTGGTGGGCGACCTGGGCGCGGAATCGATTGACTTTCTGGACATCGTGTTCCGCCTGGAAAAGGCCTTCGACATCAAGGTGCCGCGCGGCGAGCTGTTCCCCGAAGACATCTTGACCAACGCCGAATACGTCCAAGACGGCAAGGTCACGGCGGAAGGCATCAAGCAACTCCGCGCGCGGATGCCGTTCGCCGATCTCGAAGCCTTCTCCGCCAATCCCAATGTCAAGGACTTCGGCAATATGCTGACCGTCCAGGACATGTGCCGGTACGTCGAGAGCAAGGTCGAAGTCACAGGCTAAACGTCACGGACTGAAGCGATGCGCTGGATCTGGATCGACAAATTTATCGAGTTCGAAAGCGGAAAGCGGGCCCAGGCCATCAAAAACATCTCGCTGGCCGAGGAGCACCTGCACGACCACTTTCCGGGCGCCCCGATGATGCCCAACTCGCTGATCGTCGAAGGATTGGCGCAGACCGGCGGACTGCTGGTCGGAGAGTACAACCGCTTTGAAGAGAAAGTGATCCTGGCCAAGGTTTCCAAGGCCTTGTTTCACTTTCCGGCCGTCCCCGGCGACACGCTGCGGTATACGGCGGAGATCGACTCGATCACCGACGGCGGCGCTACCGTCACGGCGACCAGTCACGTCGGCCAGCGACTTCAAGCCGAGGCGGAACTGATGTTCGCCCACCTCGATGACGGCAATCGTTCCAAGACGCTGTTCGAACCGAAGAATTTCGTGTTCACCATGAAGTTGCTGGGCGTGTTCGACGTCGGTCGCGCCAGCGACGGCGGCAAGCTGGTCGAGCCGCCGGGCCTGGCCCAGTTCAAGGCGGAAGGCGGAGCGAACCAGTAGGTTTCTCATCGCAGGCATTGTCGCGCGCTGCGACGGAGGCGATTTTTGGATATGAGAAGACGCGTTGTCATCACGGGCGTGGGCTGCATCACCCCCTTGGGTAATAACGTCAAAACCCTGTGGAGCCGGTTGCTCGAAGGAGATTCGGGCGTCGGTCCGACGACGCTGTTTGACGCCTCGAACTTTCCCACGCGCATCTCAGCCGAGGTCCGTGATTTCGATCTCGCCGATTACGGTGAAGATCCGGAACAGTGGAAACATCGCGGCCGACACACGCGGTTCGCCGTCGGCGCCGCCAAACAGGCTGTCTCCGACGCGGGCTTGTCCGACGCCCGCATGGAGCCGACGCGCTTCGGCATCTATCTCGGCTCGGGCGAAGGCCAGCAGGATTTCGGTCGCTTCAGCCAGATGATGGTCTCCGCCCTGGCCGGCGGGGAACTGGACGTCGCCGCTTACACGAAGAAGGGGCTCGAAATCCTCGACCCGCTGGCGGAGCTGGAGCAGGAACCGAACATGCCGGCCGGGCATCTGGCCGGCTTGTTCAACGCCCAGGGGCCGAACATGAATTGCCTCACCGCTTGTGCCGCCAGCAGCCAGGCGATCGGCGAGGCCGCCGAGTTGATCCGCCGCGGCGACGCCGACGTCATGCTCTCGGGCGGGGCTCACAGCATGATTCATCCGTTCGGCGTAACCGGCTTCAACTTGCTGACTGCCTTGTCGACGCGCAATGACGAACCGACCAAAGCCTCGCGCCCATTCGACAAGAATCGCGACGGCTTCGTATTAGGCGAAGGCTCCGGCATGCTCGTGCTGGAAGAGCTGGAACACGCCAAGGCGCGAGGTGCGCACATCTATGGCGAGTTGAAGGGCTTTGGCGCCACGGCAGACGCCTTCCGGATTACCGACACGCATCCCGAAGGCCGAGGCGCCGTCTCTTGCTTGCAGATGGCGCTGAACGACGCCGGCGCCAATCTGGAAGACGTGCATTACATCAACGCCCACGGCACCAGCACCGACGTCAACGACCGGGTCGAGAGCCTGGCCATCAAAAAGGTTTTCGGCGAGCGGGCCTATCGCACGCCGGTCTCCAGCACCAAGAGCATGATGGGGCACCTGATCGCCGCGGCCGGCGCCACGGAATTGATCATCTGCCTGATGGCAATTCGGGACAACGTGTTGCCGCCGACGATGAACTATGAAACGCCGGATCCCGACTGCGACTTGGATTATATTCCCAACGCCGCTCGCGAGACCCGTTGCGACACGGCCGTGAGCAACAGCTTCGGCTTCGGCGGGCAGAACATCTCACTAGTCGTATCGCGATTTGCCGGCTGAGCCGCTCTGCGCGGAAATGGCGCGGGCCAGCAGGAAATTCATCGCGATTCCAACTTTGCCGGGCGGATCTGGCCATCTTGGCAAGGTCAGGCTGCGGAAGCCGGAATGAAAAACGCTCGCTTCCGTCTCACGTTTCCGCCGTCATGCCTCCGGCAAGCAATTTCACCGCCGGGTCTGGACCTGCGCTGGCCAGGCCCGAGAGATGCCATGCGGCACTCGCGAATCGCCAGCCGTCGCCGCCTGGCGCGTCACTTCGGCAGGTTGCCGGACACGAATTTCTGGCGTATCACATGGAGAGCGGCCCCGTGCGCGGCATGACTTTCCGAAACGCGGCGAGCCGCCACTGTTCCCTCAGCAGAGCGATCCGGAGCCTCGATCATGACCGACGAATTCAGCGAAAAGCCCTGGACGGAACAGCAGTGGGAAGACTTTCTTCGCCAGAGCGAAGTCCGTTCGGCCAGGTATGGCGAACTCTTCGAGACGCTGGCGGAGCATCCGGAACGCGACGAACTGATCGATCGCGAGATGGGCTGGGATCGCGAGCCGGAAGAGCCGGAGTTTGAACTGTCGTGGGAGCAGGGGGAATATGATGATTTCGACGAGGAAGAAGTCGACGAACTGGAAACGGAAGAGAGCCAAGAGGAAATCCGGCAGCGCCGCTCGGAACTGCGCGAGCTGCCCGCCTTCTCGGCTGCCCGCCAGTGGGCCATGGCGGCGCAAAGGCTGCTCAAGGACGTCGGAGAGTTGGATGCCGAGGTAGACGAGATCGTTGCCCGCGCGCACGAGGGTTGCCTGTGTGCGGGCGCCAAGATCGCCGCAGGGTACGGCATGGGAGAGGAAGAGCAGACGCTCTGCGGAAACATCGTCTGCTGCAAACGGGCGGCGGCCTTTGCGGAGCAAGGCATCGAGGCCCTCCTGGAGCTGGCCGAGTGCGGCTGTTTCTCCGCCGCAGCCGTTCAGCCGCTGATCGAGCAGGGACGGAAAGTTCGCTCGCTCATTGAAGATCGCATCCGAGAGCTGCGCTCGCGCGTCTGGTGGGAGTAATTGATCGCTTCCGCGCTATCGTTCGTTGGGAACAAGCCTCGACAACCCAAGCACGGCCCACGAACTGGCGGCGCAAGTGATCGGCGTCAGTAAGGTCGCACTGCCAGGATCGCCATTGGGCGTCGACCGAGAAACCATGGGCCAACTGCCGTCTGGCAGTTGCGTGGCGACAAGGAAGTCGACTGCTCGTTTGATCGCCGGGCGTTCGACCGTGCAATCCGCGAGCGACAACGCAAATAGGCTCTGACCTGTAGCGAAGGCGTCGCTCCTGGGTTCGGGAACCGTCTGGCTCCAGCCTCCATCGGTTCGTTGAAGCGAGAGCAATTCCTCAATCAACGGCTGCAGCTTATCGCGGCGCGAGCCGGCGCGAGCGGCCAAAAGCAGCTTTAAGGCCTTTTCTTGTTGGATATCAGCGAACTGTGCAGACTCAAACCAGGCCCGCGCTTTTTCGAGCGCCGTTCGCTCTGAATCCGGCGCCTCAACCGTCGTCCGCGGGTCGAGAGCCATGATGATCCAGGCGGCATCGGTGGTCTGGCTCTCATTGATGGGCGGCCTTCTGAGCGTGACGAAGAACTCCCACGAACCATCGGATTGCTGCTTCTGAACAATTTCCGCAAGGACTAGTTTCAGTGTTTCCTTCTGCCCCTCCGATAGCGATTCCAATGAGTGTGCAGCAGTGGCCAGGAACGGGAGCCCCATGTTCAGTCCTCGACCTTGCGGGCGCGGATCCGGTGGGCTGGCAGGATCGGGAAAGATCTTCGAGGCAATCAAGTTTTCCTTGTTCCCCAGCAATGACTCCACCGTATCCGCCAGGAATTTCTCGTCGATTCCGTACCCATGCCGCTGGGCTTCGCTCAGTGCCCATAACGGCATCGGAACGTGATGGCAAGCGGCGCATTTGCGCGTTTTCTGCCAGTCGGCGCTTTCGACTTGAATGTACCGAATCGAACGCTCGACGGCCTGCTGAACCTGCAACGACGTGGCAGAGGGCGGTGAAATTGGTTCGTCGGCCCGCATCGGCCGCATAAAGAGGATCGTGCCGAGGAGCACCGCCAACCAGGAAATACGAACCATCTCTCGATCCTTTGAATCACGGAACCGATCGTAACGCTGCCACAACGCCGAGCAGCGATAAGATTCATCATCGCCTCGACAGGCATCGCCGGTCAACCAATTGGGGAGGTTCGCAAGGCATGTTTATGGGCACTCGTTTCTGCCAATGGCTCGCCCCGCCTTCCCCCCTCGATGTTCAGAATTGGCTCCGCAGTACATACTAATCCGCCACGCGAAATTCAGCGATGATCTCCTCGTCCAACTCGATTCCCAATCCCGGTCCGCTGGGCACGGGCACGCGGCCGTCGATTAAGGGCGGCAGATTCTTAACGAGTTTTCGCATCAGCGGCGAGGGCCGCAGGCAGTATTCCACCAGATCGCCGTCGGGTACGGATGCCATCCAATGCAGAGACGCAGTCAGGTTGATGCCAGTGCTGAAGCAGTGCGGCACGGCGCGGCGACCGTGCTTTTGGCACATCTCTCCGACGCGCTGGCAGACTGTCAGGCCGCCGCAAAACGCCACGTCGGGCTGAACGACGTGAACGCCGCGCTCGATCAGGTCTTCAAAGTCCCAGTGCGTCACGTCGCCTTCGCCCGCGGCGATCGGCACGGGCGACTGCCGGCATAATTCCGAGTAGCCCTTGCGGTCGTCTTGCGAGAGCGGCTCTTCCAGCCAGCCGATCTTGAGCGGCGCGAGCAACTCTGCTCGCTGGATGGCCGTGGCCACATCCCAGGCATGGCCCGCGTCGACCATCAAATCGCGATCGTCTCCCAACACGTCGCGCGCCGCTTGCACGTGAGCCAGATCGACGGCGGGATCCTTGCCGAACGGCCCCCAGCCAAACTTGGCCGCCGTCAGTCCCAGATCGACGAATTCGCGGGCCAGGGCCGCCGTGGCCGCAGGCGTCTCGCCGAACAGCACGCTGGCATAAGCGCGCACCGTCGTGCGATGCGGACCGCCGAGCAATTCGTAAACCGGCTTGCCTTCCGCCTGTCCCTTGATGTCCCACAGCGCGATGTCCGCGCCGCTGATCGCATGAATCGCGGCGCCGCGCCGGCCGTAGCGATTCGTCTCGTAGTACATCTTTTCCCACAGCCGCACGGGATCGAGCGGATCTTCGCCCAGCAGGATGGAAGTCAGCCCGTGCCGGCGAGCCGCCGACCGCGGCGCCTCGAAACATGCTTTGCAAACATACGAGTGGCTGGTCACTTCGCCGACGCCGGTCAGCCCTGCGTCGGTGTGAATCCGCACGACCAGCACGTCGAGCGTGCCGTCGGGGATCGCTTCGACCACGGGCACTCGCAGATGAATTGGTTCGACCGCTGTGATTTTCATAGAAGACTCGACTTTGACTGACTGGCGTTATGCAAACGGCGACGGCACGTCGTCATCCAGGGGAAAGATTGGCCGCACGCACTTTTTATACGGCAGCGACCGGAGATTTGCGCTGGTGGCGCCGGGGACATCAACCGGTACGATACGGCGGGCGATCGACTCGTACCAGGTGCGAAAGCCGTTCGGCGACTTGACGATGACCAGGTCAAAGTCTTGCGGTTCCAATCCGTGTTGCTGGAACACGCGTCGGCCGACGACGTACACCGGCCGCTCGGTAATCAGAATGTGGATGCGGCCGGCCGTCGCCACCGCCGTCCGCCCGCCGCGCCCCTGAGTTCCGTCCTCGTAAGTAAAATCGCCGTCGTGGAGACTTTTGACGCGCACCTCAACCGGCAGCGGCTGGAAACGATCCGGATCGCGCGTGCCGCCGAGCGATAAACTGCACGTCGCGCCGACGCCGGCCGCAAATGCGGCGGCGACGGCCGGAGCATCGACGATCGGCGCCAAGGCGCGGCCCGAATAGCCGCGATCGACCAGTCCTTTCAAGATCGAGTTGCTGTCGCCAGGCGCGCCGCTGGCCGTGGCGTCAGCGGCGTCGGAGAAAACTGTCAATCCGTCGGTCGCTTCGGCCAGGCGGATCGCTTCGTCCAACGGCGTCAGTTGGGCTTGAAACCGCTCGCGATGTCGCCACATGAACCGTCCGAACTTTTCGGCTTCGCTCGCGGCACGCGCACGATCGCCGTCCATGGTCACGATGACGTTCGATTGCAAGGCTGGGACGTCGGTGAACGCGTTGCCGATCAACACGCCGGCAAGCAGGCCGCCGGCCGAAGCTTCGACTTGCTGACACATGCGGATCGCTTCGCCGAACAGCCCTGTGGCCGTGAGCAATTCATCGCCGCGCACCAGCATGGGAAGTTCGATGCGAACGGTCACCGGCTGCACGTCATTGCGAATCAGACGCAACAGATTGAGCGCCGCGCGCTGGCCGGTCTCGTAATGGTCAACGTGCGGGTAGGTGTGAAACGGCGCCAGCAGATCGGCCGCGGCCAACATGCGATCGGTGAGCACCGCATGCAGATCGAGCGAGGCGACGATCGGACGTTGGCCAAAAATGTTGCGGAATTCCGTCAGCAATCGACCTTCCGGATCGTCCTCGCTCTCGCCGGCCATCGCCCCGTGCAAGCAAAGGAAGACGCCGTCCACGTCGCGATGCCGAGTTGCGGACTCTGTAAGTTCGCTCAGCAAGCGGTCGAGGTCTGCGGCTGCAATGGGACCGCCGGAAACGGCCGAAGCAGCGACCGTCGGTGCAACTTCCACGCCCTCGCGCGCGAAGCAGTCCAGCGCGCCGGCCAACTCCGTCTTGGTCCCGCGATATGCCGAAAGCATTTCGTCGCCGCGATAAACTTGAAAATCTGCATACTGCGTCGGCGCCGGATTGAAGGTCGCGGTCTCTTGTTTCAGCTCGGCGATCAGGATTCGCATCGTGCCTTATTCCCGCGGCCAAGCGCATGCGGACGCCGGCCGATCGGCCGGGCCGAATAGTCGCCAGCGATCATCGATCGGCATGCGTCTTCAATCGTTCGCAGCAAAAACAAAGTGAACCTCAGGCAGCGTCTTCTGCAAGTATGCCCGGTCGGCGGCAGAGATCGTTGCGTCATTCAGGAATACGGTGACGCAACCAGTCATTTTACTCGTGCTCCGAGGCCGCATGTCAAGGGCTCGCGCCGGACGCGAACCTTTGGGTCAGCGCCGTGTCTCCCCTCGCAGGCAATCGAAGCCCGAGTTTGGGCCTCAAGACGGAAACTCTTACCTTCGCTGCACAAAGGAACCGCCATGCTCGTCACATCATGTCGATCGTCGCAGCGACTCGCGCTGACCATGCCGCAGGGTCTGGGGTAGCCGCGACTCGCCAGGCAACGCCGTAATCTCGTTGCCGCTGCGATCGCCGGAGCCGCTTGATGGCGGAGTATCCGGCGACTGCGGCTGTGCGCCCTCGTTTTCCTTCGTCGGGTTGCGCCGCTCTGCGCCGTCTGCCGCCTTGGCATACAGCTGCCGAGTGCGATGCGCTTTCCATTGCGCCCTGGTGTTTTTATGTCTCGTCCATCGGTCCGCGACGCGCGGCACGTTTCGCTTGCGCGCGTGCTGCATCGGCGGCTGTATGTGAACTGCGACGGCCGCGTCGTCACCGTCGGCGGCCGCATTGCTTACCGCAAGCTCAAGCAGACTCTTGCGCACTACGAACGCCCGCCAACGGCGGCTGAGGCGCCAAGCCCGCAGGATTTCGGGATCACTGTCTGCGATGGCGAGTTGAGTGCGCAGTTGTTACACGCGATTTGCCAGGCGCTTCATCGCTGGCGCAAAGACGTTTCAGCAAAAGCGCAGCGGCGACCGGCAAAGCGGCGCGCCGTCGCCGCGCTCGCTCGCGAGCGGCGGGAGATTGAAACACTCGAATCCCGGCTGAGGGCCCTGAATGACTGGCGGACAAAGCTGGTGCGCGGCGCGGAGCCGCCAGGCGCCCCTTTCTTTCTGGATGGCGGCGAGGAAACGTCGCTGCAGGCCGCAATTGAAGACGCCGAGCGCGAACATCCGCTGACGCCGCTCATCGCCTGGCAGGCGCGATTGGTCTATTGGCTTTCGGGCGAGTGCGCCGCCAGACGCTTTTTGTCGGCGACGACGCCATTGCTGACCGCGCACTGCGAAACCGCCTGGCTCAAGCCGATACGCAGCTTTCAGCAGGCCGTCCTCGTATGGAAGCGGAGAGACGCGAACGAGACAAGCGGCAATCTTCTTAGGGAGATCGCGCGGCACATTCGCAGCCTTCCGCCGGAGATCGTCCGCCAAGGGCGATTTTCGGCGCGCCTTCGCAGCCGCACCTTCCAGCAACACTGCGCATTCTTGCTGCAGAACTGCCTGAAGCTCTTGGCGGAATCGGAGTCCAGGCGTTGGCGCCTCGTTCCGGCGGCGCTGGCGGCATTGACCGCCGCCGACGGCAGCGCAATCGCCTTGCCTCTGCGATGTTTTCGCGACGCAGTCGAAAGCGAAGACCATGCGCAGTTCACGCGAGCCGTTGACGAACTCGCCGATCAGATTGGCGAGCGCGGCTACGATGCGCTGTTGAGCGCCCTCGAGCGACTGCCCGTATCGCCTTGCGAGATTGAATTCGCTGCGCTTCGGCGGTTGCTGGCCCGCGGCGATGCGCTGGCTGACTCCGTTTGGGCCTGCCAGCAGCGTTTGGCGCATCGCGTGGCCGATTCGTGCCTCAGCGTTCGCACCGTGCGGAGTCTTGACGAGGCGTTCGCCCGGCGAGGCTGCCCGCTCAACAACAGCGATCTGAGCGAGCTGACAGGTCGTTTGCAGCGGCGTCAGGATCTGCAGCCGGTGCAGGCCTGGCTGGCATGGCTGGGGGTCGTGTCGCCGCGGACGATCACGCCGCGGCTGCAGAAAACGCTTCACTCCGCCTTTTGGGACCGATACCTGCCCAGCGTGCAAAAGCGCCCCTGGTTCGAACAGCTTGCTCCGTGCCTGGCGGTTCCGCGCCGTACGAAGCCTTCCGAGAATTGCGAGCCGCTGTTGGAGCGGATCGCCGCCCAACAACGACTAATGGGAAAGGCGCAGACGCTGCCGAAGTCGCTGCGCAAACTGCTCGACTGCCGCAAGCGCCGGCAGCGGGAGCGCGAAGCATTGCGCGCTCGCCAGGCGTCGAGCGCGCTTGACCGAGCTGCGCAGGCGCGGCTGGAGCTTCTGGAAAACAACCGCGACGCGGCGCCCGATGTCAGCAAACTTCGCCGCATAGCCGAGGAGGCGTTCTTGGCATCAGGCATCGAAAGCCTGCACTTCATCACGCGAAAGCTCGCCGAGGCGGCATGCCGGACGCACCTGGGCGAACTGTTCAGGTTTTTCTCGCCTGAGGAGCACTGGCAGCTCGTTTGCTGGATCGATGCCATGAGCGAATCCGAACAAGCTTGCTTCCAGGAACTCGTCGCAGCGCAGAACCGCTATGGCCGCGACTACCGGCGCCGCCTTGCCAAGAACCAGGACTGGATAAGCCAAGCGCGGACTCGCGGCGTTAATCTCGACCGCTGGTTCGCCGCCGAGCCGCACGAAGTTGTGATCGGCGACCAAACCATGGAAATCGAAGTCACGGAGGAACTGCAGTACATTTTCCGGATGGGCGCCTATTTCAAAACGTGCCTGAGCTTCGGCGGCTGCAATGAAATGTCGGTCCTCGCCAACGCTTACGACGCCAACAAGCAGGTCGTGTTTGTGTTCGGCGCCGGCCGGGACGGGCGACGGCAGGTCATCGCCCGGCAGTTGATTGCCGTCAGCAGCGAGTTTCAACTGCTCCGCTACTGTTGTTACGTACACACGGGCGACGCCGAGGCGGGGAAACGCCGGCAAATCATGGATGCGATGGCCGTCTATTGCGGAAAGCTGGCTGCCGAGTGCGGTCTGGAACTGGCGGACCAAGGAACGCCGCGGACCATTGGCGATCACTTCTGGTACGATGACGGAGAATGCGAATGGACTGAGGCGGCGCGCACCGCCTGGGCGGCAATCGCCCGGCCGGCGCCGGCAGTCGTTACCGGCTGATTCGATCGGACGACGGCTCAAGTCCAAGCCTGCCCGCGTCGGCGCCTGAGAACAACTTGGCAGCCGCCAGGGTGGTTGAATTCACAATTGCTCTCGTGCGGGACGACGAGGATAATTCATCCTCGTCGTCCGGCGCCTTGAATACCGTTTCACCCTCGACCGGCAAGCAGGTTCCTATTCCTATGAAGCGCTCCGGATATGCCGATCTGCCGCTCCATTCCGGCCGCGTGCCGCAGTGGCTCGGTCAGCGAATGACGGCGCTGGGGGGCGCCATCTCGGAAAGCATTATACTCGCTTACGGCAAGGACGAATTGCTGGAGCGGCTGGCCGATCCGTTCTGGTTCCAGGCCTTCGGCTGCGTGCTCGGTATGGACTGGCACTCGTCCGGCATCACGACCTCGGTGGTCGGCGCCTTGAAGCGGGCGCTGAGCCCCAAAGCGGCCGAGTTGGGAATCTACGTTTGCGGCGGCCGCGGGCGGCACTCGCGCAAGACGCCGGACGAATTGATCGCAGTCGGCGAAAAGACCGGGCTAGATGCCACCCAGTTGGTCCAGGCCAGCCGGCTTTCCGCGCGAGTCGATAACAATGCCGTCGTTGACGGCTTTCAGCTCTACTTACACAGCTTCATCGTCACGAGCGAGGGAAAGTGGGTTGTTATCCAGCAGGGGATGAACGACAAGTCGCGTTTGGCGCGGCGCTATCACTGGCATTCCGTGGCGCTGACGAGCTTTGTGAATTCGCCGCACAGCGGCATTGCCGGTCCGCACCAGGGGCAGATCGTGAACCTCGTCGATCGCGAGGCGTCGCACGCCCAGTCAGCCATTTTGCAGATTTTGAGCCAGCCGCCCGAGAAGAACCTGGCGGAGATCCGCAAGCTCACGATGGACCGGCGGCACGAGGTGAGCAAGCATTGCGTCGATCTCAAGCGGCTCGGCGCAGTGCTGGCCACGGCCTACGAGCGCAACCTGGCCGACTTCGCCTCGGCGCTGCTCGTGGAAAAGCTCGGGCCGCGGACGCTGCAGTCGCTGGCGCTGGTCGCCGAAGTGATCCACGGGGCGCCGGCAAGATTCAGCGACCCGGCCCGGTTTGCCTTCGCGCATGGCGGAAAGGATCGCCATCCCTTTCCCGTGCCTACCAAGGTCTACGACCGGACGGTCGAGGTGCTGCAGACCTCGCTGGAACAAGCCAAGCTGGGCGACGCCGAACGCAGCCAAGGGCTGGAGCGGCTGCATCGCTTCGTGCTTAAGGTAGAACGCGAACTGAAACCGGAGGCAGACTTCGAGCAGGTCATCGCGCACGAACGCCGCATCTCGCACCTGCACGGCGGGCGAAGCGTGTCTGGACATGAGCCCAAGCCCCCCGCGATGACGCAGAGAACGCTGTTCGATTAGCCTGTAGGGTGGGCACTGCCCACCGGCGAATCATGGTGGGCAATGCCCACCCTACGGATCTGAATCACCCGACGTCTTAGTCGTCTTTCGCTTCTGCGAAAGCACGTACTTTCGCGGGAGCGAAAGTCGACGATGCGGCGATTACGCCAGCACCTGCTGGATGACGCGCCCGCGAGAAATAGGAAGTGGACGGCCTTCCATGTCGTGGACTTGCGTGTCGGCGTGGAAGCCGAGCAAATGAAACACCGTGGCCAGGTAGTCGCAAGGCCGGACGACGTCGTCCAGCGGCGCGGCCGCGTGCTTGTCGGTGTCGCCATGGACCACGCCGCCGCGAATGCCGCCGCCCGCCAAGGCGATGCAGAACGCGCGGCCCCAATGATCGCGGCCGGCGCGGGCGTTGAACTTGGGCGTGTGGCCGAATTCAGCCACCCAGCAAACCAGCGTCTCGTCGAGCAGGCCTCGATGGTCGAGATCCTCGATCAAAGCCGAATAAGTCTGGTCCATCATTGGCATTAACCAGCCCCTGAGGCTCTCGCTGTGTTTTTCGTGCGTGTCCCAACCGCCGTTGTTGGGCAGTTTCTTGTCGGGCGAAGCCCAATTGACTTGCACCAGCGACACGCCCGCCTCGACCAGGCGGCGCGCCAAAAGCACGCACTGACCGTGTTGGGTGCGGCCATATCGATCGCGGATGCGATCCGGCTCGCGGGAAATATCGAACGCCGTGCGCGCCTTGTCGCCGGCAATCAGATCGAGCGACTGCTGCCTGTAGCGATCGTACTCGGCAATCTCCGCCCGATCCGCCGCGTCGGAAATCCGACGATCCAACTGCTCCAAGAGCGACAAACGACTGTCGAACCGCAGCGCCGGCAAATCTTCGGGCAGGGCGCATCCCGGCGCCGCGAAATTCTTCTCCGACGGATCGCACTCCATCAGCCAGGCGTCGTACTTGCGCCCCAACACGCCGGCATTGGTTCCCGGCCAGGGGTACAGGCCGTCGAAATTTGCCAACCGCCGGGGCAACACAATCGAGGACGGCAAACCGCCCCGCGGAGGTCGCAGCGCCTTCACAATTGCATTGAACGGCGGGCTGTCGTTCGGCTTGCCCGGCAGCGAGTTCTCGCGGCTGAGCGGAATATGCGGCACGCCGGTCAGCATCTGGTAACCGCTGGTCGAATGGGAGTTGTCGCCGGTGACCAAGGTGCGAATCACCGCAATCTTTTCGGTCAACAGCGCCGTCTTGGGCATCAACTCGCCGGCCAGCAAGCCGGGCGTTCGCGTGGCGATCGCCGCAAAGTCGCCGCGCACTTCGCGCGGCGCCTCGGGTTTGGGGTCCCACGTCTCGTGCTGGGGAATCCCCCCGCCGTTGAACAGCACGATGACAGACTTAGCCCGCGCGCGAGGCTGAGTCTCGGTCGCTTCCGCACGTTGCTGGAGCAGCCGTGCCAGGGTCAACCCGCCCAAACCGACGCCGCCGACGCGCAACAATTCGCGTCGGGACAAACCGTCGCACAGATGATGACCCTGGCCCAAGATCGGCAGCATCGGCAAGTCTCTAACGCCCAAGCTAAGGAAAGCCCAACGGCCGCGGCGCCAGCCGCAAGCGTAGTATCGGCCCTGCGGGGCTTCCAATCAAGATGTTCTGATGGATCGGCTGAGGCCTGCCTTCGATCGCGACTTCCTGGCCGCCGATCATTTCAGGGCTTGCAAGCCGCCTTCTTGAAACGCCAAGGTCGAAGTCGAGAGCAGGCGACCTGTCGAGTGATCGCCACGCTCGCAAACAGAGTCAGGCTTGCTCGAAAGCTCGTCCGAGCACGCATGCAAGTGGGTCTCCCTGAAAACCGCGATCGATTCAATTCCCGCCAATCGCGGCCGGAAATTCGAGGAGGAGCGGCACGCGCCTTCCGCCGTGCTGGGATGATGCGGATCCGTTTCTATTGTGATGCGGCGCCGCAGCAGCAAAATGTCACTCCGCGTTATGACAGCGGCGCATCGCCTCACTAGGCGCATTTGTGTCTCAACTGTGCCTGGCAGACACTCGGAGACCCGGCCAGGTGATTGACGGCATTGCCTTTCATCACGCTCTCGCGGGGCTAATGGCGCCGCAATCACTCGCTGCTTTTACTGCTCTTATTCCTGCCGACAACAGGCCCCCATTCCGCGCGATGCGCTGCGGTGACACGCAGCGCCGGCGTGTGATGTCCCTTGTTCAACAGGTTTTCGGCTCGCAGGTTTTCATTGAGCCGGTCGGCTCGCTCGCGCCACAAAAGGCGGGACACAAGCCACGCTGCAAGAGCGCTACGGGCGCGTCCATGGAAGGCAATTCCGCTCCCTTCTCACGACGTCGATAAAAATAAACGTATTTTCGCCAACATTGCGACGACAAGATCCTTTATTTCCTAATAACGAAATTGTTGACTTTGCCGTGCAGGCTCTTGATAGTGACCTGCGTCGCCGCGAAATGACCAGCGCCGCGCTTGTCCGGGCATTCGCCAAACCGGCTATCTTTTTCGCGGCGCGCTGTAGTTGAAGGTTTCTTGTCGCTCGCGATTCATCCACAAGACCAGTCGGCGGTAATCGAACGCTGCATCTCGTCGAGGATCCGGACGACGCAAGGAACCGCCGCGATTGCCTCGCAAGACAGGAAGGTGCGTATGCGGAAAGACTTGGACAAGCGACGGTCTCTGTGGTCTGCGCTGGCCGGCGTCGTGCTGCTCGCCGGTTGCGGAACGGACCTGATCACCGCGGAAGGCAATGTCGTCTGGGACGGCAAGCCGGTCGAAAGCGGCACGATCAGTTTCGCACCCAGCGACTCGATGGGGCCGACCATCGGCGGAGGGATCAAAGACGGCAAATACCGTCTCGAAGGAGAAGGGGGGGTGACCCCGGGCAAGAAGACGGTGATCATTACCGCCGCGCGACAAACGGGCAAACAGATCGAAGTCGGCCCGCCGGCGCCGCCGGGCACGATGGTCGACGACGTGCGAACGATCTCGGAGAAGATGACGTGCGAAATTGTCGCCGGCCGGGCGAATCAGCACGACTTCGAAATCACGTCGTCCGCCGCAACCAAATAGCAGGCAGTTCCGCCTGGCTGCACGCGGATCCGCGGTTGCTTGCATGCTCCGAGAAACGCCGCTCGACTTGCCGCTTCGTGCAGTGTGATACGAAGCGCATCAGCCGAGTTCATCAACTCAGAAAACCAGACCCTGGGAGGATCCTGCTATGAAAAGGCTTCGTTTTGCGCGGGGGTTTACCCTCGTCGAGTTGTTGGTCGTCATCGCGATCATCGGCATCCTCATCGCCTTGCTGCTGCCCGCCATCCAGGCGGCGCGCGAAACGGCGCGCCGGTCGCAATGCACCAACAACCTCAAACAAGTCGGCATCGCCATGCAGGCGCATCACGACTCGAAAGGCAGCTTTCCGTACGGCCATAAGGTTCCCTATAACGGCAACAACATCGACTTGGGCGAATCGACGTGGGTCGTCAGCATCATGCAGTATATGGAACTGACCGCGCTTTATAACCTGATTAATCCGACGTTGGGGTTTGGCAGTGCGGCGGCCGCGCCTTCCACGGCGAACAATGCCCCCGTGACCCGCAACGCAATTCCGCCGCTGGTGTGTCCCTCCAACCGCAAAGTTGACAACGTGCTATGGTACAACGCCTATGCGCGGGGAAGCTACGTGGCCAACAACGGCATCGGACCGATGTCGGAATGGACGTTCGTCGGCAAGAACCCTTCCACGGGCGCCGTGACCAGCCTTCCCGCCGCGCGAATCCCCGGCGTGTTTTACGTCAACAGCGAAACTCGGATCGCCGATTTCCTCGACGGCACGACCACGACGGCGCTTGTCTCGGAGATCCGCGTCGTACCGGGCGGCGCCCCCAACGGCGATCAGCGGGGAGTGTTTCATTATCCGGAAGGTCCTCTGTATCACCACAACTACACGCCCAACAGCCTGGTTCCCGATGGCACGCGAGCTTCGACCTGCATCAACGACCTCCGCGCTCCGTGCGTCGGCTCGTACACCGCTTGGAACAACCGGGCCATCACCATGACGGCCCGCAGCGAACATCCCGGCGGCGTGAACGTGATGTTCGGCGATGGCAGCGTGCGTTTCATCATCGACGGCATCGCATTGAACATCTGGCAGGCCGTCTGCACGCCCGGCGGCCTGACGCCGAGCCAGCCCGGCTATCCGGAGATGGGCGTGCAATCGCTCTGACGCCTGGTTCGTCCCGAGCAGGAGTCGTCGCGTCTGCCGCCGTTTGGGGCGGAATCAGGAATTGAGTGTTGCCGTTCAGGAGCCGTGGCGCAAAGCGTCTTGCTTACGCTTTGGTTGGTAGCTGCTGTGAATGGTCCGGCGTACCGCGAGCGCAAATGCCGTCGGCCGGCGCAGCGTCGCGGTTGGCCTGAATTCGGGCGCACGCCTTAGCGGCGCCCGAATTCGATGGGAATGCGCTGTGGTCGGCCTAAGGTGCGACGCGGGCCCTTGGTCCCCGTTGCTCCCGCCTGGCCGTTCTGTAACGCGATGCCCAGCGCACAAACCATCAAGAGCCCGCCGACGCCCGCATAGAACAATCTCGATGCGGCAGGGCCAAGCAACGATCGTAAACGCGCACTTTTGCGATGCGACCAGAACCAACTCCAGTCAAAGATGGCGCCGCCGATTGCAAACATGCCGCCCACAAAAGCGCCAACCGCCGCCAGGGTTGGCTCAGCCGGACATCGCAAAGCGAGAGTCACTCCGAACATCACGAAGGCGCCGACGGCAGTCGCCGCGACGAAGATCGCCAAAGCCCATGCAGGCGTCGACTTGGCGAATTCGCGACGTCCCGCTTGCTGCCAGGGACTCGGGAGCACGGCGTGCGCCGGCATCGACGAGTCGTCGGCGTCGGGCAAGACAGGAACGACATCAGCAACCCACGGATAGAGTTGAGCCGCCCAGATGGCTTGCGGCCAGCCCTCTTGCCAGATTTGCGTGCCGGAGTTGAGTTCACAGGCATGCGCTAACTTGTCGAGTTGATCTTTTGCCATCGGCCCGACCGACGCGCCGTCGCCTTGACGCAAATACCACCGCGCTGGCGACGCCGCGGAAATTGCCATCGCGCGGGGAGGCGAGCAACGAGAGACCTCCGGCGCGGCAGGCGCGACCTTCGCCGCGGCGCGAAAGGTCCGCCGACACCCTGGGCAAATCATTTCGCCGTGGGCCGAGCGCACCGGTTGCAGCGCCGTATGGCAATCAGGACATATCATGCCCGTTATCCTTTTCTCGCCACGTTTTGCCAAACACTGTGAGAACGGACTTGCCACTCAGCTTACCCCGGCGAACCGAGAGTGGCAATCAAACGGGATTCGACCAAAGCTGTGAGCGAGAGTCAGGCAAACGCTGTTGCGCCACCGGACACGGAACGCATGTGCATGGTGGCTTGTTCTTCGCTGGAAAGCCAAGGGCTTGTGTTTGACGCCTTCACTTCCCATTGATTCTGTTTGCGTTCGCTACGCTCTGCCGTTGAACGTAAAGCCCATCTCACCTGCATCGCGGCGAATCTGCTCGAGGCCTTGCATGACCATCACCAGGTCGCAACCTTGGCAAATGAAGCGGGCGCCCTGGTCGAGCAATTGTTTGGTGCGCTCAGCGGAGCCGCTGGTGGTGCCCCAGTGTTTGCCGGCGCGGGCGGCGGCGGCGGCGACCTTGCTGATGGCCTCCTGCACCAGCGGATGATCGAACTGTCCGGGCACGCCGCTGAGAATGGAGAGATCGGCCGGTCCGACGAATAGCACGTCGATTCCTTCCACTTCGGCGATCGCCGGGGCGTTTTCGACGGCCTGCAAGTCTTCGATCTGCAGCACCAGGAAGGTCTGCTCGTTGGCCTGGCGGATGTAGTCGCCGATTGGCATCGAGCAGTACGGCGCATCGGGATTGCCGCCGTCAAAGCCGCGCGTGCCGAGCGGCGCGAACTTCGACCAGCGGACGACCTGCCGGGCCTCTTCGGCGTTGTCGCAGCGCGGGTACATGATGCCTTGGGCGCCCGCCTCCAGCAGCCGGCCCATCCGCATGAACTCGCCCTTGGCCGGCCGGGCCATGATGTCCGACGAACCCACGCGAGCGGCCCGCATCAGTCCGCCGGCCGTCTCGACGCTGTAAGCGTGGTGTTCCAGGTCCATCCAGATACAGTCGAAGCCCATCAGGCTCGTCAGTTCGTAGACGGAAGGATCGGTGAAATGTAACGCGGGAACGAGCACCGGTTCGTTTCGCGACAGTTTGGCTTTGACCTGGCTGGTTCGCATGTTCGGCAGAGCGGCAGGGGCGTTGGGGCGGGGAAAGCGACAGCCCGAGATTCTACGGTCGACACCGCGGCCAGAGCAAGACGGGGGGAAGTTGCTGTTCAACGCAGCAGCGGCGGCGTCGCGACGGCAGTAGCAGAATCTGTGAAGATTCTGGGAGCGGCGGCGGCGTTCCAAGGCGTGTTGGCTTTGCGATGCCACGCGAATCGCCCGGAATTCTCAACCGTTGTCATTTCGGCCGCGGCGCCTTGAGTGATGGAAATGTCGCCTTCAAGCAGGTCAGACAGGGGTGGCAAAAAGATAGGAACAGGATTTGGGTTGCCTGGCACTGCGGATCTGCCGCCCGCTTTCTCTGCTCCTGATTCTTTCCAATCCCTGTCTTCATCTTTTTGCCCTCCATCTTTTTGCCTTCACAAGGCGCCTTCCCGGGGCTGGCGGTTTCGGTTGTTGCTCACAGTGCATTGCCGGAGTAATTCCACTGCCGCGACGCTCGGAATTCTCACGAATTCCGCTACAGCGATCGCCTTTATTCTGCCACGTCGCGGGGTTCTTCAACCGGCGCCGCACCGTCGCTGGGCGGCGGCCGAATGGCCTCGGCCCGGCCTTTGGCCCAAAGCCGCAAACTTTGCAGACGCTGCGATCCTTGGATGTAGTAAAAGTCGTCAAGCCCGTCGAGCTGTGCTCGGTAGCGGCGCCGCTTTTTTTCCTGCCAGTCGGGCGCCGGGCGGACGATCTCCATTTCGACCAGTTTGTCGGCCAACGCGTCGGCGATGCGCTGATGCCCTTCGATGGACGGATGAACGTGATCGACCAGTTGATCGCTCCCCACGATGCCATGGGGACTCTTTTGCTCGAAAAGTCGTTGGACGTCGACCAGCGGAGTGTTCGCGTCATCGGCCAGATCGAGGATCGCCTGGTGCATCGGCTCCAGGATGCGCAGCGGGCAGACGTCGAGCTCTTTCGCTCGCAGGTAGGCTTCGCGAGCCTGGCCCATGCGGCCGACGGCCCGGTAACATTCGGCCAGCGTGTACCAGCCGCCCGCGTGCATGGGATCGATTTCACAAGCTTGTTCCAGCAGCGCC
>DASZUP010000664.1:0-11006 GCA_035547635.1 Pirellulales bacterium | reverse complement strand
CCGCGACCGGCCCGGCGGAGTTAACCCCACGGCCGTGCCGGTTGACTTCCTCGCATTAGGCGTGACCGGCAGCTTGACGTTCACGGACATCGGCCGGTTCGACAACCTGATTTACAACGGAACCGCGCTGGACGACAACTTCGCGGTCAACGCCGCCGGCCAGGTCGTGCTGAATACGCAGATCCCGGTCAATACGACTTCGATCAATACGCTCACGCTGGCTGGGCTCAGCGGTGACGATACCTTTAACGTCCTTGGCAACCATAACCTGCCGAGCATTGCGATTCAGGGCGGCGATCCGTCGGCCAGCGACGTCGTGAACTTCACCGGCGACGGAACGAACGCCGTGACGGTCGATCTCGGCGCGGGGACCATCCAGGAAGCAGGCTTCGGCGCCGTCAGCTTGAGCGGCGTGGAAGTGGCTAATCTGGACGCCGGCGGCAATACGCTGACGGTCACCGGCACAGCCGGAGCCGATACGCTCGCCGTCACGCCCACCGGCCTCAATGCGGCTTCGTTCCAGGCCTACTCGGGCGGCACGGCCCAGAACGGCCAAGGCGGCACGCTCGCCTCGCTCACCCCCGTCTCGCCGGCCTTCAACGCCAGCAACGTCAGCGGCGCGGTCGGCGGCTTTGCCATCAATGGCAACGGCGGCAGCGACATGCTGTTCGTCGAGGCCAGCCAGAACGGCGATACGATTGACGTCAACGACGCGACCTCTGGCGCCAACGCCGTGTTGGTCGCGGGCATGTTGACGGTCAACTACAACGCAGCGCTGCCCCAGGTCGAAGTCGACTCCTTGGGCGGCAGCGACACTATTAACATCGCGCCCTCCACGACCACCAGCTTCCTGGTCGACGGCGGCGACCCGATCGGCGTGCAGCCCGGCGACACGATCAACCTGACGCACCCGGCCGTGGCCTACCAGATCTTCCCTGGCCCGACCAAAGATTCCGGCGGCATGAAGACGCAGGGTTACCAGAACGTGAGCTGGGCCCATATCGAAACGATTGTCAACAGCGGCCCCGGCACGCCGATCATCACGGGAACCAACGGCAACGACGAGATCACCGTCATCGCCCGCGACAGTTCCTACAACCCGGCCAATCCGGGCGTGATCAATCCGGCCCTGGACGGCGTGCAGGACTTCACGGTCTCGGTCAACGACGGACCGGACATGCTGTTTATCAATACGCCCAATTTGTTCATCGACGGCCTGTCGGGCAATGACGACATCGTGGTCCGCGAGCCGGCGCCAAACCCGGCGGGGGCCTGGAACGTCCAGGTCTTCGTGGCCGGCGGCGCGCCCGCGTCCGGCGACAATCGCCTCGGCGACAACATCGAGTTGGAAACTCCGGGCACGCAGAGCGTGACCTACAATCCGAACAGTCCCGCGCCGGCGCCGGTCGGCGGCGCCACGTTTACCGCGCCCAATGCAGGAGGCGGCCAGTTCAGCGACGGCGGCAACGCTTCGACGGTGACGGCCGCGGAATTCCTCTTCACCGGTTTCTTCCAGTCCTCGCCGGGCGGAGCGGAGAACTTCATCTATGCGGGCGAGGCCGGCAACGACGCGCTGATCTATAACACGCCGGCAAACGCCAACGCCGGAAGCAACCTGGTCTACACGCCGGGCGCCACGCCGGGCGCCGGCGCCATTACCGGCAGCATGAGCGGCGGCGCCGCCCTGACGCCGTTGACCTTCAGCGGCCTGGGCGCGTTGGGCAACGTCTCGTTCACCACCTCCAACGCCGGCGGCCGCACCGATCACCTCAACGTGGAAGGCGTGCCGACCTCGGCGGGCCAGAGCTTCTCGGTCACGCCGGCCAGCGGCGGCACGGTCCAACTCTCCCAGTTGGCGCCCGCCAGCGGCATCATCACAGTTCCGATCCATACCTCGTCCGTAAATACCCTGGAGCTCGACGGACTCGGCGGCAATGATCTGTTCAACCTGACCGGCGCCCTGCCCTACGCAAACACGATCATCGACGACGGGGCCACCGTCAACCTGACCGGCGCTACGGGACCGGTGACGGCCGTTCTGGGCGACAGCGCGGCGGCTCCTCCGGCCAACAACACGACGATCACCGGCTACGGCGGAGCCGTCGTGCTCATCGGCGTCGACGTGGCCAACCTCGATGCCGGCGCCAACGCCGTGACCGTCAACGGCACGGCGAGCGACGATACGATCATTGTCACGCCGACCAGCGCCACGACCGCCGCCATTCAGGCCAACGGCGCGGCGCCGGTGTTGAACTTGAAGACGACGGCCGCCGTCAGCCCGCTGACGATCGACGCTCTGGGCGGCGACAACACGCTTGTTGTCAACGGTTCCGCCAATGCCGACTCAATCGTCGCCGCCACGACGGATGCAACACACAGCACTGTCACCGTCAATGCTGATTTGCCGGTCATATACGTGACGGCCGACCTGGCCGCCCTCGATATTAACGGCCTTGACGGCAACGACCAGTTGACCGTCGACTCCACGGTGAGCGCCGTCAAGCCGACCGTAAACTACGACGGCGGCACGGGCGTCAACGCCCTGTTGCTCAAGTCGGGCGGAACTGCCGGGAACGTTGCCGTCAGCAACGTCTATACGCCTGGTCCGCAACCTGGTTCGGGCTCCAACAGCCTGAACCTCACCACCGGCGGAGCCGAGCTGATCAACTTTGTCAACCTGGCGCCGATCTTCGATTTC
Source organism: Pirellulales bacterium (assembly GCA_035547635.1). Classification (GTDB taxonomy): domain Bacteria; phylum Planctomycetota; class Planctomycetia; order Pirellulales; family JAICIG01; genus JAICIG01. The sequence continues at coordinate 8,308 of DASZUP010000664.1, read as the reverse complement.
GTCGCCGGGCCGCTGACCGTCAACGGCACCAACGCCGCCAACCAGATCAATTATTCCGAAGGGTTCAACAGCCTGGCTAATTTCCTGGCGTCGCCGCCTGTCCCAAGCGCGACGTGGGGCCAGGTGAGCGTCGACAGCTACGAGCCGATCGAGTTTATCAACAAGACCACGCTCCGAATCAATGGTTTGGCGGGCAGCGATACGATCAGTCTCAATCACCCGATTACGGCCGGCCCGACCGGTTTGACGGGCATCACCGTTGACGGGGGCGATCCGACGGCGGACAGCGATACTGTCATCGTCAACCAGACGACGCCGACTAACGGCGCCATTAACTACACGCCAACCGCAGTCGACGGCGGCAGCATCACCGGCGCCGGCCCCGTGCCGATCACGCTGAGCCATGCCGAACATCTGTACCTCAACGACCAGGGGCAGGGCGACACGGTAACGGTCATTGGTACGGCCGGCAACGGCGACACGTTCGTCCATACGCCCGGCGCGGTCAACGACTCAGGCGCCGTCGCCTTGAACAGCCTGTTGGCATTGAACTATCAGAACCTGTCGTCCGCCGGAACGATCAACATTTTCGAAACCGGACCGAGCGCTACGCCGAATACGCTGATCGTGCAAGGCACGGGCGCCAACGACGCCTTTGGCGTTGCGGGAGGCACGGGGACCGTGTCGCTCAACAGCCGCGTGCCAATTACGGAATTGGGCATTCAGAAGCTGCAGCTCAACGGCACGTCGGCTTACGATACGTTCACTCTGAACGCGGTCATGCCGTACGCCAACGTAGCAGTCAACGGCGCGAATATCGGCGACAACGACGCCGTGGTGCTGCAAGGCGCCACCGGCCCGATTACCGTGAACCTGGGCAATGTGAATGCCACCCCGCCGGTTCTGACGACGATCAACGGATACAACGGCGCCCCGCTCGCCAATGTCGTCAGCCTCTCGAACATCGCCCAGGCCAGCATCAACGGGACCGGGGCCGACAACCTGACGGTCAACGGCACGCCGGACGACGACGTGATCAATTACACGCCCAAGCTCGTGGGCGGGGCGCCCGTCGGCGGCGCCTTCAGTCTTAACGGACTGAATACGGTCTTCAATTTCAATATCGGGACCGGCGCGGTCAACACGTTCACCATCAACGGCGGCGGCTACACGGGCGGCGACCAGGTGAACGTTTACGGGCCGAATTCGGGCTCTACGTTCATCACGGACGTTGCGGCTCGCACCGTCACCGTCAGCAACTCCATCGGGACCGCGCTCAAACCGGTGATTCTCGGCACCGGCGGCGCCGGCGATGTGAACGAGATTCAACTCGTTAACCTCGTGGGCGGCATCGGCAACAACAACTTCCTGGTGGCGCCCGCGCCGGCCGCCCCCGCGCTGCTTGCGTTCCAGGGCGCGAGCGCTCAGGTCGGCGCAGCCAACTTCAAAGTGCCCAACGGACTGTTGGTCAACGTGCAGGGCGGCGGCAACGCCTCGCAAAATGCGCTGCTCATCGCGACGCCTACCGGCGGCATGCTCAACGCCAGCCTGTTCGCCGCAGTGATGCGCAACACCAACACCAGCGGCGTGATCCGCATGTTCGAGGATTCCGGCGGCGCCGAACCGATTCAGTGGCCGGATATCGGTTACTCCGGGGTAGGAAACCTCCAGACCAACACGTTCGATCCGGCGGGCGACGCCACAGGGACCAAACAGCAAACGCTGGTCATGGGTCCGGACGCCTACGAACTCAATCAGACGCTGGCGACCGCCGCCTATCTGGGCAACGGCGCCACGATCAACGTCGAGAACCTGGCCATCTTCCCCAACAGCCAAGAGTTCCAGTTGGCGCCGGGGATTCCTCTGATGAAGGCCGATAACGACTGGTATCGCGTGGTGGCGCAGTCGACCGGTACGTTGGACTTCCAGGTCTACTTCAAGCAGCAATTCTTCATTCAGAATGGCAACCCCGCCGACGGCGCGCTGCCCGGCGCCGGCGAGCTGAGCATCGACGTTTACGACGCCAACAGCAATCTGATCGCCCACTTCGGCGCCAACGATGCGGACAGCGATCAACGCCGCCGCATTCCGGTCGTGGCCGGCGAGTCCTACTATTTCAGGGTCTATGGTCAGGATCCGTCAGGACTCGGGACCAACGGCTACAGCATGTCGATCCTGAACACCGCGGCGCCGGCGCCCGACAGCCTGGGTCTGAACAACATCGTCGCGCAAGGCTCGATCAACAACGCGACGGTGCCCGCCACGACGTCGTTCTCGGCCTCCGATGCGGCGCCCCCGCCGGCGCCCACGCAGCCGTTGCCGCCGCTGTCCACGATCAACAACTTCTACGTGGGCAAGTACCTGGAATTCACCTCCGGGGCCCTGATCGGCCAGCGACAGGTCATAACCGGCTACGTCGGCGCGACGCACACGTTTACCTTCGGCTCCGGTTTCTCCGCCGCGCCGGCCGTGGGCGACAAGTTCCAGATCGAGAGCAACGACACCGGCCGTACGCAGTTCGACAACGTCACCCGCGACAACACGCCGACCCTCTACATTCGGCTCGACGCGGCCAACACGCCGACCGACGGCCTGATCGACCTGCAGGGCGGCGGTTCCTCCAGTCAGACGCCGCCGAACAATACGCCCATTCTGATTCCGTTCTGGGCGGGCAGCGACGCAAATCCGCCCTACTCGCCGGATAATAACGGCAGCTTCCGGATTGCCGTCTATGACAACACGAACCCGCTGTCGCCCGTCCTCCTCGGCTATGCCGACCGCGTAACCGGACAGACGGGCGTATTCCAATTCCAGGTCCCGACGGCGCTGACCGAGGGTTCGCACAACATCGTGGCCAAGGTCGAGATCGACAGCCCGGCGAACCCGTCAAACAAGGACGTGAGCGCGGCGGCGACCTTCCAGATGGTAGTGGATACCCTGCCGCCGCCCGTTTACTTTGGCTCGCCGACCACGCCCAACACCGGTCTGCTCGGATCGAGCGACACGGGCGTTCCCGGTCAGCCCGCCACGATCGTCGACCGCATCACCTCGGACAGCACGCCCACTTTGTACGGCGTGGCCGAAGCGGACGCCGTCGTGCGGCTCTACTCCGACACGAACAACAATGGAGTGGTCGACAATGGCGATATTCTGCTTGGCCTGACGACTGCGACGCCGATTGACGGGACCAACCAGTTCCCCAGCGGCAAGTGGCAGCTCACGACGTCGATCGACCTCAATGATCCCAGATACGGGTTCGCGCTGGACGGCGTACGCCATCTGCTGGTCACCGGGGAAGACGCGGCGGGCAATGTCTCAGCCGCCCAGGCGCTGTCGATCTTCGTCGATACTCAAGGCCCGACCGTGAAGAACGTCAGCATCACGGGCAGCCCGGGTTTCGATCTGTTCGCCGGCAAGCCCAACGTGGTCAGTCCCACGCCGCTGGTCAACAGTCTCGATATCACCTTCAACGACCAGCCGATCCGCGTGGGACCGGATTTCGTCTACCCGGCGGTCAATCAAATCCTGGCGACGACGCCGGGCAATTACCAGTTGATCGGCGAGTCCACGGGACCGGTAGTGATCACCTCGGTGACGTTCAGCGACACGACGGCCAATGGCACGATCGGCATGAGCGTGGCGACGTTGCACTTTGCGGCGCCGCTGCCTGACGACCGGTACACGCTGATCATCAGCGACCGGATTACGGACAATCCGGGAAATAAGCTGGACGGCGAGTTCGGCCCGACCTTCCCCTCCGGCAACGGCGAGAAGGGGGGCCAGTTCCTCGGCCAGTTCACGGTCGACACGCGACCGGAGCTTGCCGCGTACAGTTCCGGCAGCATCTCGGTCGACTTGAATGGCAACTTCGTCTTCGACCCGCAGAATCCCGATGCCGCAAACCGCGATACAACCTTTACGCTCGGCTTCCCCACCGATCGGCTGTTTGCCGGGAAGTTCGCCGACTCGCAGGGCGCGGTAAACGGCTTCGATAAGCTGGGGGCCTATGGGTTCCTCAACGGACAGTGGCGCTGGCTGCTGGATCTCAACGGCGACAGCACGTTCGATCCCGCCGCGGGCGATATCAGCGTCGTCGAGCCGCTGGCGATCGACGGCCTGCCTGTGGCCGGCAACTGGACGAACAATCCGGCGATCGGCGACCAGATCGGCCTGTTCGACGGCACGACCTGGTGGCTGGACTTGAATAACGACCACGTCATCGACAACACGGACGTGGCCCTGGGCGGCAAGCTCACGGGCAACATGAAGGGCTTGCCGGTCGCCGGCGACTTTGACGGAGACGGCAAGATCGATCTGGGCGCCTACAGCAATGGCATGTTCTACTTCGATCTGTCCAGCAAGGATCCCGGCGGCAAGCTGACCGGCAACTACAATGCCACGATCGACGTACAGTCAGACTTGCCCAATACCATTGGCTTCGCGGGGGTCCTGTCGCGACCGGTCGCGGCCGATATGGATCACGACGGCATCACCGATATCGGCTTGTTCGTCCCCGGCCAGGCCCAAAACCCGTCGTTGACCACGGCGCAGTGGTATTGGTTGATCTCCAATGATCTGAACGGCGCGAAGCGGGTCACCGGCCAGGTCAACACGCTGAATCATCCCTTCAGCCCGACGCCGCTCGGCCATGACGTGTACGCCGAATTCGGCAGCAACTTCGCCTTGCCGCTGGTCGGCAACTTTGATCCGCCGCCCAGCCCGGCCGGCACGCAGTCGAGCGGAAGCTGGGTGCAGAACATGTATCTCGACGTGCTGGGACGCCAGGCCTCGGCCGACGAGCTCGCCTACTGGAGCGACCAGGTCAGCCACGGCGTCACCGCGCAACAGATCGCCACCATCTTCCTGACCAGCCCCGAGCGCCGCGGCGGCGTGATCAACGCCTTGTACCAGCAGTACCTCGGCCGCCAGGCCGATCAGGCGGGCATTAATTACTGGATCAGCGTCTGGAACGCCACCGGCGGGCCGGAGGCGGTGCAGGCCGGAATCATCGGCTCGCCCGAGTACTACAAGACTGCCGGCGGCACTGATGCCGCCTGGGTCACGGCCTTGTACCAGAACATCCTGAACCGTCAGGTCGACGACGCGGGACTCGCGTACTGGACCGATTACATCAAGACCCACAGCAAGCAGAGCGTGGTGATGGGATTCGTCACCAGCGACGAATATCGCCTCGGTCTGATCAAGGGCTGGTTCCAGATCTATCTTGGCCGCGAGCTGGATAGTTCCGGCGCCCAGTACTGGCTGAACCAGATGAAACACGGCAAGACGCAAGAAAACATCCAGGCCGGCATCCTGGGCAGCGACGAGTTCACGAAGCTCTCGTAGCTCGTCGCGATCAGAGCCGGCCACCAATCTTCAGTCCCTATCCGCCCTACGTATCCTTTACAGAACTCCGAGGGAACTCACGACTGTCGCCTAATCTTGTATCGGGCCGGCAGCTTGACCAAGTTCGCGAAGCACCGATTCGACCACCGTATTCGCCAACAGCTTGTATGCGGGGGCCGTCCAGTGGAAACGGTCGCCACGAGCCAGGTCCCGCTTGTCGACCAGCAGGGAATAGAAGTCGTTGATCGGCACATTCATCTCTTCCATCACCGCCGCCGCCATGCGGTTGTGGTCGGCGATGATTGGATTGATCTCAGGATCCAGTTCCGTCGGGTTGCCCTGAACCGTGACGGGCGTACTGCTGGCCCAGATGAGTTTTGCTGCAGGCAGTTTGCCTCGAAGCACTTCGACATAAGCCTTCGTGAGCGGCTCGAATGTTCCCTGCTTGATGCGGCCTTCCTGCCAGCCGTGCAGCCCCAAGTTGAAATGCACCACGTCGTAGGGGCCGTTCTCCAACACGTCGGCCAGCAGCTTGTTGACGTGCTCTGACTGGTGGTATGGGTTTACCCATGCATCCACGTAGGCCTTGCCCTCTAGCGCCGCTACGACTTCCTTGAAGTAGCCGTTAAGAATCGAGTCGCCGATAAGGAGCACGCGTGGCCGGCGGGCGTCAACAACCTTCGCCTTGTCGAGGCGCCAGCCTTTGCCATCAGCGTGCAAGCGGGCGTCAGTCTCCATGGGCGGCGGAGTTGGCTCCGCTCCGTCGAGCATGTCGGACGCAAGCATGCAAGTTGCGACAAGTACGGCAATCGTCAGGCGGGACGCAATCATTGACAACCTCTTTGGAATGGTTTGCTAAAGACTTCGGCAGGCGATGCGAGCCATTGTCGTTGCTGATCAGGCCGGAAAGCAAGCGGCTGAATCGCCAGCAATTCGACGCCGTCAGCTTCACTCCCGCCTGCCACGCGGATTTGAACGATCATCGATCGCCGGCGGCCGTCGGTGCAGCGTCCTGCATGGGGACGCCGGACCTCGGGCGAAGATGGCTCGTTGGTTCGCTGCATTGCCTCCCTGACAAAATCGAAGCTGCTACCAGGTTTCCCGCGCCGGGGCCCAAATGTCCGCAGGGAAAGCGCATCCGTTCCCTATGGATTTCCGCTGACCACCCCTTGATTGTTCGCTCCGGCAACAGCCGTCGTCGCATAATTGTGACGCGACCGGTGGACGATATGACGATATAATGTCCAACGGCAGCACGACTGCCGCCGGTCCGCGGAAAGGGTAGAAGCCCATCGCAGGTTCGAACGACAGATTGCGAACCTTCTTTCAGCCCGCCATGCGGACATCGGGCGCTACGATGAAAGGAGGTCGCTATGTCGACCGACCCCGAGCGCGGCAACCGTTCGCTGCCCGAGAAGCCCAACCTTCGCCATCTGAAGAGCCAGGCCAAAGATCTTTTGCGGTCGGGACGCGCCGCTTCGTTGACCGAGGCGCTGTTCCACCTCGCCCGCGAATATGGATTCGCAAGCTGGTCGAAACTCAAGGCCCATGTCGAGTCGCTCGAGGAAATCGGCCGGCTCAAATCCGCTATCGACGCCAACGACGCCGCGTGCGTCCAGACGATGATGACCCGTAATCCCAGCCTGCATTGCGCGCCCTTGGGGTACCATGCCAACGGCCCCCTGACCTATGCGGCGGAGTGGCCTCGGCGAGTCCCGCCGACGGCCGAGCGACTGACCATCCTCCGCTGGATGCTCGAGCACGGCTCGGACGTACATCAAGGCGGGGACGGTCCGCTGATGCGAGCCGCCTTGTCGGATGCAAAAATCCCGGTGATGGAGCTGCTCGTCGAACATGGCGCCGACGTAAACGCGCTCTGGGCAGGGGACTATCCGATCCTTGTTGCGGCCTGCGAAACGCTGCAGCCGCGCTCGCTGGAGTGGTTGATCTCTCATGGCGCCGACCTGCACGCCGTAGCACGCCGTTGCCTTGAGAACCTGATGGCGACCGCTTGGAGAAACCCTCGCGGAAGAGGCGACTGCCTGGAAGTTTTGGTCCGGTCCGGTCATTCCTTGCCGGACACGGCGCCGATGGCAATCCATCGAGGACGGATTGACCTTTTGGAGGCGCTAGTCGATCGCGACCCGGCGCTAGTGCGCCGGCGGTTCCGCGAGACCGAAGTCTTTCCGCCTGAGCTGAGCAGAGTCGGATTCACCGTCGCCCCGCTGGCCGGCGCCACTCTGCTGCATATCGCCGTCGAGTACGGCGAGGAGAAGATTGCCGAATGGCTGATCAATCACGGCGCCGACGTCAACGCGCGCGCTGAGCTCGACGTCGACGGCTATGGCGGACATACGCCGCTCTTTCATACGACGGTGACGTTCTCAATTGAGGCCGACGACTCCCTAGCCCGCCTGCTCATCCGCAACGGGGCGGACCCGAACCTGCGTGCTACCTTCCGATGGCCATGCTTTACTCGCATGGGCGACGGATCCCCGCGTGAATACCGCGACATCACGGCGATGGGCTTTGCAACGGAGTTTCAAGATCCCCACTGCGTCAACGAAGCCGCAATCCATGCCCTCCGCGAGCATGGCGGCAAGTAGGCCCGCTCATCAGCAGCGCGCATGGTCGGTCAGCCGACAGCATTTCGACGACGCGTTCGTCCGAAGCACAAAGAACATGCTTCGCCCCGCAGGACCAGACCTTCACTGGAAGCGTCGCTGGACTTTGGAATAAATTCGCCGGTGTTCTATCACAAGGGAGTATATTTCTGCATGAACCAGATTCTCCGCGCTCGGGCCGAAGCCGTGGGGGCCAGAGCGGACCAGATGCACGTAGAACTGATGGTCAGTCGCGACGGATTGCGATGGGAGCGCCCCTTTCGCGATCAGCCGTTCTTTCCCAGCGGCCAACAGGCGTTCTCCAGCGGCGGGATCTTTACCAATTCCACGCCTGTGAT
>DASZUP010000663.1:0-23553 GCA_035547635.1 Pirellulales bacterium | reverse complement strand
AATGGTGGCGGTAAGACGCGGTTTCTAGCTGTTCAGTCAGCGCTCCACCGGGACGAGCCCGGCGGTGGCGGAGCAGAACATGAACTAACATGAAACTGCCTCCTCTTCGAGCTTAAGAGTCCCTCTTTGTGCGCAGCCCAGGCAGTGTCTTCACAGATTTTCTTTTCCTGCCGACGCAATGACGGCGTGGCAGTTCCCATGCGGCGCGCGAAGTTCTCGTTTTGCCTCTCGCCAAGCGCTTTCCCCGAGCCTTGCCAACGCTTAAACTCATAGGCAGGCTGCGAGCGGGAATGCCGTTGGGGCTGGAAACGCCGACCGCGAGCCGACGCCAACTCTTAGGGGACTGCGAGCTTTCATGGTCGTGCCGAATGTTTGCCGCTCTGAGCTGACGCAACTGCCGGCCCGGCGGGCGGCTGGCCGGGTGAAGGCGGTGCTGTGGTTGTTGCTGTGGCTGAGCCTGACGCCGCTGGTCGTCGGCTGCGGGGGCTGCGTTTCGGACGACGGCCTGACCGAGAAGGAACGCGAGGCGAAACGCGAAGAACTCAGGAACAAGGAAAAGCCCAAGAAGGATTTCGAGTTCATCGCCTTTTCCACGCAGCCCGGCACGCTGGAAAACGAGGACCGGCGCGAGGTCCACATGAAGCCGGGGCATTGGACCAGCGCGGTTCTGGAGACGCGGGCCAACAACTTCGACTTTCGCGGCGAGCTGGCCAGCGAGGTCTATGACAAGCAGCAGCAGCCGGTGGATCTGGACCAGATGCCTTTCCGCCTGTCGACCACGCGGCCGGCGATCATGCCCAAAGGACAGCGGCGCTTTCTCGAATTCTCCCTGTTCGCGCCCGCCGAGGCGCGCGGCCGGTGGGCGCAGACGCGGCTGCTCAACGGCGCCGGCGGGCGAATGCTGGTCGGCGAGTCGCACGCCATCCTGCCCATGCCCGCGCACCAGTATTACTTCGTCGTGTTGGCGCTGAATCCGGATTCGTACCGCTTCTTGCAGCGGCTCGATTCCGTCACGGCGCCTCACTCGCTGCTGACCGATCTGTCGAAATCGTGGCATTACCGGATCGTGGCGCCGCAGATCAGCAAATCGGTGGCGCCGCTGCCGTCGTCGGCGCTCAGTTGGACCAGCGTCGCCTACGTGCTGTGGGACGATCTCTCCCCGAAGAAACTCTCGTTGGCTCAGCAGCAAGCCCTGGTCGACTGGCTGCACTGGGGCGGGCAACTGATTGTCAGCGGTCCCGATTCGCTGGGAACGCTCAAGGGCAGCTTTTTGGAGCCCTATCTGCCCGCGGCGGGAGGCGACGCGTGGGAGCTCGACACGGACGCGCTCGGCGATATGAACGCGGCCTGGGACCAGGGAGACCTGCCGTTGAAAGTCGTGCGCCACTGGACGGGGCAAAAACTCAAGCCGACCAGGCAGGCGATCGCTTTGGCCGCTTCGGGAGGCGAGCCGCTGGTGGTCGAACAGCGAGTCGGCCGCGGTCGCGTCGTCGTCACGGCGTTTCGCTTGAGCCAGCGGGAACTGCGCAACTGGCCCAGCTTTGACGGCTTTTTCAACGGCTGCCTGCTGCGTCGGCCAGCACGGTCGTTCAGATACGTCGCCCAGGACGACATGCTGCAAGTCGGTTGGATCGAGCGGCCCGGAGCGCACCACGACCCGCGCACGATTTCTCAGGTGCGGTACTTCACTCGCGATGCGCTGGCGCCGCCCGACATGTTCAAGCAGGAGTTTGAAGGCCGGAAGTACCAACCTTACGTGGAGCAGGAGCCCGAGTTTCCGCCGGGCATGCCGGGCGGTTACGCGCCGATGCCGCAACTGGAGGATCCGCCCGACGGACCGGGCGTAGCCGGTTGGAGCGACTTCAGCGCCGCGTCGAACCTGGCCTTCAGCGCCTTGCGCGAGGCTGCGGGCATCGTCGTTCCCGACGCTTCATTCGTGGTCAAGATTCTTGCCGTGTACGTGCTGGTGCTCGTGCCGCTCAATTGGCTGGTGTTCCGGCTGGCGGGCCGAGTGGAATGGGCTTGGGGCGCCGCGCCGTTCATCGCCATCGGCGCCGCGATCGCGGTCGTTTACCTGGCGCAGCTTGATATTGGTTTTGCTCGTTCCAAGACCGAGTTGGCGGTGCTTGAAGTCCAGGGCGATTACGATCGGGCCCATCTGACTCGCTACCTGGCGCTCTACAGTTCGCTCGGCACCAGCTACGACTTGCGGTTCGACGACGCTTCGGCCGTGGCGCTGCCGTTTGCCAGCGGCCAGAAAATGCTGATCGGTCAAGGCAGGACAACCGTCGAATATCGCCGCGCCCGCAAGGCGACGGGTGACAAGGACGACGCCGAGATCAGCCTGGTCAGCCTGGAAGGCTTGGAGATTTCTTCCAACACCACCGGCATGGTGCACAGCGAAGAGATGCTGCAACTGGCCGGCGGGCTCGCCTGGGAGCATCTCGGCGGCCAGCGCTACAAGGTGAGCAACAACACGGGTTTGGAACTGCAGGGGGCGGGCGTGGTCAGCGGGGAGAGCGCGGCCTGGATCGGAACGCTCGGGCCCGGCGCCGCGCATACCGTCGAAATGAAGCCCTGGCCCAAAGACGAACAAAAGTTGTGGAACAAGGAGTGGAACCAATCGCCCATCACCGCCGAGTCGCCGCCCGATGAAGGCATGCACTTGCGCAAGCTCATGTCCTTGGCTCGGCTGGACGTGCCCGACGACGAGTTCCGCCTGCTTGCCTGGACCGACGAAGAGTTGCCGGGATTGAGCGTGGCGCCCCGCGCCTCGCAAAGCCGCCAGCTCGCGCTGGTCGTGGCGCACCTGAATTACGGAATTAAGCCGGCGCCTCAACAAGACAACGGTTCGCGCCGGTTGGCGCTCAAAGCCGCCGGCAAGTCATTGTGGGAGGGCCTGCTGGACGATGAAGAAGGCGATGGCGGAGCGGCAGAATAGGCGCCAAGCAGAAACAGGTGCAAGGTTTGAGGTTCAACTTTTGAGGTTTCAGCAGCGCCAAGCATGGGCTGAGAGACGTACTAGGCCGGCCGACGCGCCGGTAGATTTGCGGAATTCATGATTGAACTGATCGACTTCGGCAAGAAGTACGGCGAGTTTACCGCCGTCGAACGCATCAACTTGAAGATTGAAGCGGGCGAAATGTTCGGGTTCATCGGACCCAACGGCGCCGGCAAGAGCACCACGATCCGGTTCCTGGCCACGCTGCTCAAGGCGAGTCACGGAGAAGGAATCGTCAACGGCCACAGCGTGACGCGGCGACCGCTCGACGTCCGCCGCAGCGTCGGGTACATGCCGGACAATTTCGGCGTGTACGACGGCATGAAAGTCTGGGAGTTCCTGGATTTCTTCGCCGTCGCCTATCAGATTCCGCGCACTCGGCGCAAACAGGTGATCGGCGACGTGTTGGAACTGCTCGACCTGACGCACAAGCGAGACGATTTTGTCAATGGCCTGTCGCGCGGCATGAAACAGCGGCTGTGCCTGGCCAAAACGCTGGTCCACGATCCGCCCGTGCTGATCCTCGACGAGCCCTCCAGCGGTCTCGATCCGCGCGCCCGGCTGGAGGTCAAGGCGCTGCTGAAAGAGTTGCGGCGGATGGGCAAGACGATTTTGATTTCCAGCCACATTCTGACCGAACTGGCCGACTGCTGCACGTCGATCGGCATCATTGAGCGCGGCCAACTGCTGATGCACGGGCCAATCGAGGAAGTCTATCGCCGCATCAAGCGCAACCGGATCCTGGAAATTCGGTTCCTGGAGAAGATGGAGGAGGGGCTGTCGATTCTGCGCAGCCTGCCCGAAACGCTCGACGTGCAGATCGAGAACCACAAGATCACGGCCGAACTGGCGGCCGGCGATCAGCAAATCGCCGCGCTGTTGGAGCGCATGATCGCCTCCGGCGTTCGCATGCACTCTTTCGCCGAGAAAGATCCCTCGCTGGAAGACGTGTTCATGCTGGTGACGAAAGGGCTGGTGATTTGAGGGGGAAATGCAAAATGCAAAACCGGGAATCATACCTGCCGTTTCTCATTTTGCGTTTTGCATTTTGCATTTTGACTTACTTTTCCCGGGCTCGCGGTCCTTTGAGGATTGCGGCGTGAACGTTTCAAGCCACACGAACAACCTGAGCGTTTGCACTACCGATGTACCTGGCTGAAAACCCCGTCTTGCAGCGCGAGCTGCTGGTAAACCTGCGGATGCGCAGGGCGTTCGTGTTGCTGTTTGCGTACGTGACGCTCTTGGGCGTGGTCGTCTACATGGCCTGGCCGCAGGCCAAGAAGATCGACATGACCAACCCGGAGGCCGCCAAGCGGCTGGTCAACCTGTTCTTTTTGGGCCAGTACATGATCGCCTCGCTGATGGCCCCCAGCTTTGCGGCTGGCGCCATTACGGGCGAGAAGGAACGCAAAAGCTACGAGATGCTGCTGGCCAGCCCGCTCAAACCGGGCGCTATCGTGCTGGGCAAGCTGTTCGCCTCGCTCTCGCACGTGGCGATTCTGATCATCTCCTCGCTGCCGATCGTCATGCTCTGCCTGCCGCTGGGCGGCGTTTCGTTCTATGAAGTCGTGGCCATTTACATGGCGCTGATCATTTCGGTGGTCACCTTCGGCATGGTCAGCCTGGCCTGCAGCAGCTATTTCCAGCGCACGGCCGCCTCGCTGGTGGTCTCGTACCTGGCGATCCTGCCGATGGCGTTGTTTGCGCTTTTGTTCTGGCAGATGTTCGAGGGCGCCGGCGCCGCGTTCCGCTTGTTTGTGACGGTGACGTTTTTTCCGCTCGGCTGCGCGGCAATTTGTGCGCTGTTGTTCGTAGCCACCAGCCGCCGGCTACTGCACCCGCCCGACGTCGGCAGCGAAGGGAAGGAAGTGGTTGATGAGGTGCAGGAACTGCGGCAAGCCGTCGGCCTGGTGATTCATCGCGATCAGTTCCCCGATCGCCTGTTTGCGCCCGCCAAACGCACCGGCTTGCTGGCCGACGGCGCGAATCCGATCTACGACAAGGAGATGCGCAGCGAACTGTTCAGCCAGGGGACGCTGATGCTGCGCGTCGTGATCCAGGTGAGCATGTTCCTGGCCATTCCGCTGATGGCCGCTTGTCTGTACCTGCTGCCGCACCTGGCGCCTTGGTACATCAGTTACGTGGTGCTGTTCAATATGCTCGTGGGACCCGTGTTTTCGGCCGGCAGCGTGACCAGCGAACGCGAACGCGAAACGCTCGACCTGCTGCTGGTGACCATTCTTTCCCCCTGGCAGATCTTGTGGGGCAAGCTGATTTCAGGGCTGCGCGTGTCGAGCGTGCTGACCTCGTTCCTGCTCTGGCCGTTGCTGCTGGCTTGCGTGATGGTCTCTTACTACTGGTCCAACATGCTGACCATCGGCGGCTACCTGGTGATCATTCTGTTGACCTGTCTGACGACGGCGGGGCTGGCGCTGTTCTGCTCGGTGATCTTCCGCAAGACGTCCGTCAGCATGATGACGTCGTACGTGATGGTCGTCGTCTTGTTCACGGCCCCGGTGGCGACTACCTTGTTTGCCCAGGCATTTTATGGGGCGCAGACCGCCGCGACGGTCAAGCAATTCTCGTTTACCAGTCCCTTCTCGGCGGCGTTCGCATTGCCGTTGAATCTAAACATGCAGGATGCGAAGCCGATCGAGGCCGACTGGCCGCTCTGGTTCTCGTTCGTCGGCTTCTACGTCGGTCTCGACATTGCCTTGGCGCTGGGCATGATCTGGCTGTTTCACACGCGCTGGCGCGTGTCGCATTAAAAAACAGCTCGCCTGCAATTCAGATCGAACAGCCGGCCGGCGGCCTATTCCACCGGCAATTCGGCTTCGCGCCAGCCGCGAAAGCCGCCGGCCATGGAGAGCACGTTCACGTAGCCCATCTGCCGCAGCGCGTCGGCCGCCAGCGCGGAGCGATAACCGCCGCCGCAGTACAGCACGATCTCTGCGCTCGTGTCGGGAATCCGGGTTTCAATGTCCCGTTCGATGACGCCCTTGCCCAAATGCTCCGCTTGGGGCAAATGGCCTTGCGACCACTCGCTCTCCTCGCGGACGTCGATCAGGCAGAACGAGTCGCCGCGCTGCAGCCTGGCATGGACTTCCGTAATGCTGACTTCGACAACGCGGCTTTTGACGTCTTCCACCAGCTTGAGAAAACGCGGGGCGTGCTTGGCCACTGTCAATTGCCTCTCCGTGAAGCGTAAGCCGTTGGGCGGCCTCTCAGGCCTTGCCGTTGCGTCGAACGCTCCAGACGTTGGGATTCAGCAAGTAGCCGGGCCGCTCGTTGCGCAGCACCTGCAGCGCTTGCGAAATCGCCCCTTCAATCATCCGGCGGCGGCCGGCGGGCGAAGGGCCGGCCAGGTGCGGCGTGGCGATCACGTCATCGCGGGACAGCAGCGGATGATCGCCCGGCGGCGGTTCGACGTCGAACACGTCGAGCCCCGCGCCGCTGAGTTGTCCGCTGTCGAGCGCGTCGACCAGTGCGGCCTCGTCGACCAAGGCGCCTCGCGCCGCGTTGACCAGGTAGGCGCCCTTCTTCATTTGGGCCAGCCGTTCGGCATTGATCAAGTGTCGCGTTTCGGCGCTGGCCGGCACGTGCAGCGATAGGACGTCGGATTGCTGCAACAGAGCCTCGAGCGACGGCGCCAGTCGTACGCCCAACTCGGCAGCCCGCTCCGGCGTCACGAACGGATCGTAGGCCGTCACCTGCATGCCCAGCGCCAAGGCGACTTGGGCCACGCGGCTGCCGATCCGGCCTAAGCCGACCAGCCCCAACTGGGCGCCGCAGAGTTCCAGCCCGTTGTAATCCGTAATGTGGTCCGCCGTCGGCGCCTCGATCATGGCCCGATTGTACCGCTTCAGATGCTTGGCGGCGGCCAGCATCAAGGCGACGGCATGTTCGGCGGTGGAGATGGTCGGAGCGTCGGGCGTGTAACAGACGCAGATGCCTCGCTCCGTAGCATCGGGAACGGAGATATTGTCGTATCCGACGCCCGTGCGGGCGATGACCTTGAGCGAAGGAGCCCGATCCATCAGCGCCCCGTCATAGATGATTTTCGCCGAGGCGATCACGGCGTCGGCCCGCTCGATCGCGGCCAACGAATCGTCGGAGGCGCTGAGGGCAAAGCCGATCGGCGCGGCGACCCCTTCGATCAAATGCGCGTGCTCGGAAGGTAATTTGCGTTCAAACCAGATGTTGTACATGGCATTCGAAGGTATCCGAGCGCCCGTCCAGGTGCAATGCCCTGCCACAGCAGGAGCCGCGAGGCCTGCTTTGCGTGCCGCGCGACCGCGATGAGACCGCCTTCGCCGCGGCCACGGTGCAAGCCGTAAGGGGAGAACGGCGATGAACTTACTTCGCCGCATTGCGCGGCGAATTGCAACGCGGCACGGTTCAAGATTGCAAGCGCTTGCGAGCAGTCTCGAGCCCACCTGCCCCGAGCGCGAAAGCGCACCGAGGCGGCGGTCCGACTCGCGCGAGCGACTCGCCGCGAACCTTCCGGCAAAAATCTATGTCCGGGCAGATATGTCGCTGTCTCAATATCAACTCGATCATGTCCGCTGCCTGCAACTGGCCTCGGAGCTGCTCGGCGAGCCCGCACGCCCGATCGATTTCGATTGGGAGGTCCGGCGTCTGGTGGAGCGAAGCGTGCGTCTGGAAACGCGCCGCGGCATTGCCGCCGAGCATGCGCTGGTGCGGTTTGGCGCCTGCGAGAAGGGGCACAGTTTGCAAATGGGCCTGGAGCGTTATCGCTGCCGGCTGGGCGAGCACACGTTCCGGCTGGTGAGCGTGGTGGCGCCGTTTACCGACTATGACAGCCATGCCTTCTGGGCGACGCCCGAGAGCGAGTATCTGCGGCTGTATCGCGCTTTGCGGCGGGAACTGCGCCGCGAGCTGCGGCAGCCGCCGCCGATCATGCGCGAGGAACAACGCCGTCGCTTGTGGGACAACACCATCGGCTTCTTGCACCACGGACGCGAACTGCTCTCGCGATTTGGCGTGGCCCAGAAGCGAGGCGTGTTGCTGCTTGGCGAGCCGGGCAACGGCAAGACGACGGCCTGTCGCTGGCTGCGTTACGAGTGCAGCCGCCACGGCTTCGGCTGGCGCAGCGTGTCGGCCGAGGCGTTTGAGGAAGCTCGCTCCTCGGGAGAAGCTCACGAACTGTTCGAACTGGACCGGCCGGGCGTGGTCGTGTTCGACGACGTCGACATGGCGGTGCGCGATCGCGGCCAGTTCGACCAGTGCGGCATGCAATCGACGTTTCTCGGCGGCCTGGACGGACTGGAAACGCGCTGCGGCGTCGTCTACCTGTTCACATCCAACGCGCGGCAGTCGTCGCTCGACCCGGCGTTTTTGCGCCCAGGGCGGATCGATCTGGTGATGAGCTTTCCGCGGCCCGACGCCGACTTGCGTCGTCGATTGATCGAGAGCTGGCACGCCGAGATCGTCTGCCAACTCGAACTCGAGCGGCTCATCGCCGAGACCGAAGGCTGCAGCTTTGCCGAGGTGGACGAGATCAAGAAGCTGCTCGTGCTCGGCTACGTTGACCAGGAGCGTTGGGATCTTGACGCCGCCTTGCACGGTTTTCGCGAAAGCCGCAACGCTTCCAACAAGGGCGGGGCGATCGGCTTTCAATTGAGCGCCGCCGGCGCGGACCGCAAGCAGTGGCCTGCGGCGCCGGCGGCGCAAACTCGCTAACCGACGCCGACGGTTTTCAAGCAGTAGCGGAACCTATGACGATTCCGTGAGGCCAAGCAGTAGAGGAATCTGTGAAGATTCCGGGTGGCGGCATTGGTACGGCGGCGCGGTACGCGTTGAGAGAACCCAATCATGGGCACGGAATTCTCATGAATTCCGCTGCCCCGTCGCACTGCAAGCCAGGGATGCTCGTTTAGATCGCGAGCTTTTGCCCCGGCTTCATTACCACGGGCACGGCTTGCGTTTCTGCTTTCACGCGCACCTCCCACGCGGAGGCGTCTTGGGCAATCGGCGGCCAGGTGTCGTAGTGTGCAGGGATGACTTGCTTCGGCTGCAGCAGGCGGATGGCTTCGATCGAGTCGTCCGGTCCCATGGTGAATAAGTCGCCGATCGGCAGCACGGCCAGGTCGATACCCGCGGCGCCGATCAATTTCATGTCGTAAAACAGCGCCGTGTCGCAGGCGAAGTAGAGCGTCTTGGGCCCTTCCTTCAATGTCAGCAGAAAGCCCGCAGGGTTGCCGCCGTTGGCGCCGTCGGGCAGCGAGGAGCTGTGATGGGCCAGCGTCAGCTTGACGCGGCCCCAGGGATGGTCGGAGCCGCCGCCCAGGTTGTGGCCGATGGTCTTTTCCACGCCTTGCTGCGCCAGCCACTGGCAGATTTCGAAGTTGGAAATCACCGTGGCGCCGGTCCGCCGGGCGATCTTGGCGGCGTCGGAAACATGATCGGCGTGCCCGTGCGAGATCAGGATGTAGTCGGCCGCAACCTGGTCGCTCTTCACCGGCGACGAGGGATTGTCGTCCAGGAACGGGTCGATCAGTAGCGACTGCCCGCCCGTATGGAGCAGCCAACTTCCATGTCCCAGCCAGGTGAGCGTTGTCGCCATCAGAAGCCTTTCCGTTATGGAGAATTCCCGCCGAGCCGACCGGCGGCGTTGCCCTCAGGTTTAGAGGTCACCCTAACGAATGGTCGCCGGCAAGGGAATACTCGCGGGCGGGCGCGGTTCGATCGCGCATGCCGAAAGCCGGCCAGAAACGTCTTGTGAAGCCGCCGGCGAACGCGCCCGTGGCGAGACGAGCTAAGGACTGGCGGGCTTGGCGCCCGCGCGGCGCATTCTTTCACGCGCCCGAGAAAGGGTCGGCCCGACGCTGTTTTCGGGCATGCCGACCGCGGCGCTGATTTCCTGATAGCTTTTGCCTTCCAGGTGGTACATCCGCACCACCGCGGCGTCGCGGCCGTCCAACTCCTCCAGCAGTCTTTCAACCTCTTCTCGGTCTTCGACTCGCTGCTCTTCGTCGGCGCCTTGCTTGGGGGCCGATTGTTGTGCGGCGGCCAAGCGAGCGGCCGGCTTGCCTTTAAGCAGTCCGCGGACCACCACGCGGCGAGCGATGACGGTCAGGTAGGTTGCCAGGCTGCTCTGGCGGCGGAAATGCCGCAGGATGGCGAAATCGTCTTTGATGATCGCCAAAAAGACTTCGGCGCAGAGATCTTCGCGGTCTTCGGGGGTCAGCCGGATCGAACGGCACTGGGCGGAATGGTTGGTGACATGCACCACGAGCCCCATGAACCGATCAACAAAGTCTTCCCAGGCTCTGGGTTTACGCGCTAGACAGCGGTCGAGCAGATTGCGGTCGATATCCGATAGCGCCACGACGCAGTACCTTGGTGAGCGGCCAGCTTGATCGGGGCCAATCCCTTTGCCTGCAACCGTCCTTAGTTGCACTTTCCTGCGCTTAAGGTGTTTACCGTGAAGAGGCTGACACGCCCCCCGCGCCCCTCCATCCCCCCTCGCCTCCTGATTTTACGGACGATTGGAGGGCGAGGCAAGGCTGACTTATTGAAACTGCAGCCACTCAATCGCCGATAAGCATCAAGTGGCGGAAACCCGTGCGATCCGCTCGGCATCCCGCTTGACTTGGGCTTCGCGCCTTTTTACGATTCCTGGGTGATCAGCAATCGCCCTCGTCCAAATGCTTCACGGGTAAGCATTTGAACTCTTTTTATTCGCCGAGGGGGGCGAAGCCGCAGTCCCGAGATTCTCGAAAGGAGATATCAGTCAATGACCCACGTCGTTTGCGAGCCGTGCTTTGCATGCAAGTACACGGATTGCGTGGTCGTCTGCCCGGTGGAGTGCTTCTATGAAGGCGAGAAAATGCTCTACATCCATCCGGATGAGTGCATTGACTGCGAAGCGTGCGTCCCCGAGTGCCCGGTCGAAGCGATCTTCCACGAAGACAACGTACCGGAAGAGTGGAAGGATTTCACCGCCCTGAACGCCGAAATGGCGCCCCAGTGCGAAGTGATCACTGAAAAGAAAGAGCCGCTGGCCGGCGCGGACTGAGCCACTCAAGCTGACTGAGCCACTCAAATTGCCCAGCGGGACCGGCGAGCCGTCGGTCCTGGCGGTCATACGGTAACGCTGCTGCGCGGGAACGATGCCGCGCGGCCCACTGGCTATCCAAGCCGTAGGTTACAGCACCGGCAACCTGCGGCTTTTTTCTTGCGCGGAGCGGCGGTTTGGGCTCGTCGCGAATTTGCCCAGCCCATTTTGCGCAGCCCAGCGTTGGCCGCCACGATCAGGCCTCGCCGCCGCTACTTCAGGTCGACCGACCAGTAGGCGTTATCCAGGAATGATTTCCAACTCTCGTATTTCGGGTTGCCCAATTTGAGCGATAAGAGCGGGCTGCGTTTCGGGCAACTCGGCTGCCGAATCAGCTGCATGTGCGCTTCGTGGGGCGTGCGGCCCCCCTTCTTGACGTTGCACTTCACGCAACTGCAGACAATGTTTTCCCAGCTTGTTTCGCCGCCGCGGCTGCGCGGCAGCACGTGATCCAGGCTGAGTTCGCTGGTCGGAAAGCGCTTGCCGCAGTATTGGCAGCGGTTAGCGTCGCGAGCGAAGATGTTGCGGCGATTGAAGCGGACGGCCTGCTTGGGCAATCGATCGTAGAACAGCAGGCGAATGACGCGCGGGACCTGGATCTCAAAGTTGACCGCTTTGACCCAGTCCTCGTTCGGTTCTTTGAGCTTGGCTTTCAGCTCGCTGATTTCCCGCCACGACTCGAAGTTGTAGTTGGCGTACTGGCCCTGTTCCACGTGGACGACTTCGGCCAGGTCGCGAAACAGCAGGGTAAAGGCCCTGCGGACGCTGACCACGTGCACCGCCATGTAAAAGCGGTTCAAGACCAGTACGCTGGCGGAAAGCGGATCCGCCGTCCCCGCACTCGACATACAGAACCCTCCTCGGCACGAGTTTCATAAGACCGCTACCCGCCGCCGGCTCTGGCCGTCGGCTGCGCTTGATCCTCTGCCCCTGTCTGTTCGCCCGACCCGTTCGGTCGCCGCAGTTTTCTCAGAGTGTTCGCCCTAGATTCTAATCGCCTGATCGTCTGTCGACCAGATGGGAGAGGCGGCGAACGTGTGAGGGTTATGTAAAAAATGAGCGAAGCCGAGGTTCGACGGGCCGCTTCAAGGCTGAGATTGCGACGGTTGTCAAGAGGAAAGCGTTGCGCGCTGTGCGCTGGGTCTGCTGGCATGGCGGCGGCCAAGAATTTTGCTGAACATGGCTTGCTCCCGCGCGCAAATTCACATTAGGATGAATTTTGTTGGCTGAAATCTAGTTCGTTTCTTCGAGGTCTGCTGCTGCGGACTTCCCTACTCGGGACTCATCCCATGATTCATTACTCGTGCGATCTCTGCAAACGACCTCTCGATCCGGAGGACGATCTGCGCTACGTGGTGAAGTTGGAGGTCTATGCCGCCTTTGACCCGCTGGAGATCGATGACGATTGCGACAACCTGCAGGAGATCCACGAGATCCTGGAACGAATGGACGATTCGGCCAGCGAGGAAATCGGCGACGACGTCTATCAGCAATTGCGTTTTGATCTCTGCCCCGAGTGCCGCAAGAAGTTCCTGAAGAACCCGCTCGGCCGCAAGTACGCCGAACAGTTCGACTTCAGCAAGAACTAACGCCGACATGGCGGGGCCTTTGCCGCCGGCCGCCGTGATTCGTCTTTGAACTGGAAATGAGCCGAGCCGCGCTCTCCGAGACGCGGTTAGGAACGCGTGCCGGAAGGATTCGCAGTTCTTTAGCCGCTTCGCTTCTGCGGGCGGCTGTTTCTCTCGGGCGATTCATTCTGCGTCAGGAGGCGTGCAGCTTGCGACGGCGCTTCCATCCTCCGCGGCGCGGCCGACTTGTTTTGCTTGCCGCCGTGTTGCTGCTGGCGCTGGCGAGGGGCTGGCGACTCTCGCAACAGCCCGTCGTTCCTGAGACGCTATCCGAAGGAACGCATCGCCTCGAACGGGTCGTCGATGGCGACACGCTATTGTTGACCGGCGGCGCCCGGGTGCGATTGATCGGCGTCGATTGCCCCGAGACGGTGCGACCCGATCATCCGGTCGAAGCTTGGGGGCCGGAAGCGGCCGCCTTTACCAGGCGGTTCGTCGCCGGCGGCCAGGTGCGGCTGCAGTTCGACCGCGAGCGCGTCGATCGCTACGACCGCTTTCTGGCTTACGTCTTTGTCGGCGAGCGGATGCTCAACGAAGAACTGGTCCGCGCCGGCCTGGCTCGCGTCGAGCATCGCTTTCATTACTCGCAAACCCTCCAGCGGCGGTTCGATCGAGCCGAGCAGGAAGCTCGCGATGCGCAACTCGGAATATGGAGCGATCACATCCCAAGTTCGAGCGGCTCGCTTTGAGGCGAACGCGACGTCTCCCTGCGTCAAGGATTTTGGGCTCCGCGTGGAAAGGGCGCGAAACTTGTGACCCCCTGCCCTGCCTGTTAGAATCGCCCAATTCAGCCTGCCGCCGTCAAAGCGGCGGCGCCAGGCACTCCTTTGACAGTTGAGGCGAGCAGAACTTCTATGAAGATTGCGGTGATCGGCGGCGATGGGACGGGGCCCGAGGTGGCGGCCGAAGGTTTGAAGGTGCTCGAAGCGGTCGCATCGCTCGAGAATTTCAAGTTCGAGCTGACCCATTTTGATTTCGGCGGCGATCGCTATCTGCGGACCGGAGAGATCCTGCCGGAGGGCGCCGTCGACGAGTTGCGGCAGTTCGACGCCATCTATCTCGGCGCCGTGGGGCATCCCGACGTGAAGCCCGGCATCCTGGAAAAAGGGCTGTTGCTGGAGCTGCGGTTCCAGCTCGATCAATACATCAATCTCCGGCCGGTACAGTTGTTCCCCGGCGTCGAAACACCGCTGAAAGACAAGGGCCCGGACGACGTCAACTTTGTCGTCGTCCGCGAGAACACCGAAGATATGTACTGCGGCGTCGGCGGGTTCATGAAGAAGAACACGCCTGACGAGGTCGCCAGCCAGACGGCTCTGTACACCCGCAAAGGCTGCGAACGCTGCATCCGCTGGGCCTTTGAATATACGCGGAAGCGGAATAACCCGAAGAAGATGCTCACGCTGGTGGCCAAGACCAACGTGCTGACCTACGGGCACGATCTGTGGTGGCGCACATTCCAGGACGTGGCCAAGGAATATCCCGACATCAAGCCGGACTACAACCACGTCGACGCCTGCTGCATGTGGATGGTCAAGAATCCGGAATACTACGACGTGATCGTCACCACCAACATGTTCGGCGACATCATCACGGATCTGGGCGGCATCTTGCAGGGCGGTATGGGCGTCGCGGCCGGCGGCAACATCAATCCTGACCAGGGAGGCGTGAGCATGTTCGAGCCGATGGGCGGCAGCGCTCCCAAGTACACCGGCCAGAATGTGATCAACCCGGTGGCGGCCATCAATGCCATGGGCATGCTGCTGGAACACAGCGGCCAGCCGAAAGCGGGCCAGCGCGTATATGAAGCCATCAAGGTCGTCACCGGCACGAAGATGAAGAGCCAGGCCGCCGGCAAGATGGGCTACAGCACGCAGCAGGTCGGCGACCTGGTGGTTGAGGCCCTGGGCTGAATTCCAGCGGTCGTCGGCAAACTACGTTTAGGAACGAGCCACGGATGAAACACTGATGCACACGGATAAAGCCAGAGGAGCTTTCACCCTCGATTGGGAAAAGTGGAGTTATTGCCCTGACCTACGCGATCATCTTTTGGGGACGGCGTAATATCGCCGTTTTCGGTCTCTTATCCGTGTTCGATCGGTGTTTCATCCGTGGCTAACTTTTCTTGGGTTCGCTAACCGACGGGCAGATTTCAACCGCAATTCAATGGTTCTAAGAAACCGCTAGAGCATGCCATGAAGAACGACCTTTTTGATCTATCAGGCCGAGTCGCGCTTGTGACGGGCGGCAGCAAAGGACTGGGCCTGGCTATGGCGGTCGGTTTTGCCGAGGCCGGCGCGGATGTGATCATCTCCAGCCGGCACGAAGATGAACTGAAACAGGCCGTGGCGGAAATTCAAAAGGCCGGCGGCCGACGCGTGGAATACGCGGTGGCCGATATGACCGAGCGTAAAGACGTTTCGCGACTGGCGGCGACGGCGCTGGAAAAGATGGGCCGCGTCGACATCCTGGTCAATAACGCCGGTTCGAACAATCCGCAGCCGATCGATCAGATCCGCGACGAAGACTGGGATCGGATCATTGAACTGAACCTGACCAGTTGCATGGCCCTGACGCGGGATCTCGTGCCGCAGATGAAAGAGCGCCGTTGGGGCCGCGTGATCTATATGTCTTCCATCATGGGGCTGGCGTCGAAGGACGGCCGCGGCCCTTATTCGGCCACCAAGTCGGCGTTGCTCGGACTGGCCCGGGCCGCCGCGCTCGATCTGGGCGAGTTCGGCATCACGGTCAACTGCATTGCGCCGGGGCCGTTCATGACCGATCTGCCGGGCAAGATGCTCACCGACGAGCAGAAGGCCGTCTTCGCCGATCGCACGGCGTTGGGCCGCTGGGGCCAGCCGCGCGAGATGGCCGGCCCCGCGTTGCTGCTGGCCAGCCCGGCCGGCAGCTACATCACCGGCAGCGTGCTGGTTGTTGACGGCGGCACCCTGGTCAAGACGTTCTAGAAGAGCGGACGGTCTCGTTCCCACGCTCCCGCGTGGGGACGCCGTCCTTCGACGCTCTGCGTCGTCGGATCGCCGGCCGACGCCTAAAGCTGAGAGCCGATAGCAAAGTCGCCGACTGCCGCCGGCTGCTACTCGTTGACGTACGTCTCCAGAAACCGCGCCAGGCGGTGGAAGTCTGAGGTCGTCTCGACGTAGCGGACCTTGGTGACCAGCGTACTGGGATCGACCAGCTCGTCGAACGGAACGTACTTCAGCTCGAGCTGGCCGAACGCCGAGACCATCACGCCGTTAAGCTTTTCTTCGACCAGCGCTCGGTAGGCCCCCACGCCGAGCTGGCTGCCGAGCATCACGTCGAACGCCAGAGGGCGGGCGCAGCGAGCCTCGTAGCCGAGCTGCAGCCCGGTGACCTTGCGGCTTTTGCCGGTCTGCTTCTTGTATTCGTCGCCGATCAACTTGGCGAAGGTGCGGCAGAGATTAACTTGCGAGATGGAAATATGGCCGTGCTCGTCGCGCGGAATGCCTTTGAGGAAATCCATCGGCAGGTACTCGGCCAGGCCTTCGGCAATGACGATTACGCCGAATTCCTTGCCTTCCTCTTCCTCGCGGACCCGCATCGAAGCCACGATGCGCCGGATGACTTCTTCGACGACCATGATCGGGCGAACCTGCGACTCGCCCGTTTCCGGATTGGCGACGTGTTCTTCGCTGCGATACTTTCCGGTGATGTCCTCGACGCTGATCACCAGGCTGGCTTCGCCGGCGATCGCCGTGCCGTAGGCCAGCCAGCCGGCGCTGCGCCCCATGGCTTCAGCCAGGTAATAGGAGCGGTTGGCTTCAGCGTCGGCCAGCAGATTGCGGATCTCGCTGGCCAGGAACTCGACGGCCGTGAAATAGCCGAAGGTGAAATCGATGCCCATGTAATCGTTGTCGATCGTCTTGGGCAGGTGCACCACCGGCAGCCGCGGCGCGTCGGCCGGCAGGTGTTCCTGGAACATCTTGAACTTGTTGGCGGTCTTGAGCGTGTCGTCGCCGCCGATCGAGATCAAGGCGTCGACGCCGAGCGAAACCAGCGCGTCGTGGACGGTCTTCAGCGGTTTGGTCCGCTCCGGATCCGCCAGATGGTCGGGATGCGAGACGTTCTTGCCCGGGTTGGTCCGCGCCGTGCCGATCAGAATTCCCTGGCTGTTCCGCGTGCGTTTGAGCAGTTTGTGATCGATCATCACGTAGTCGCGGTCTTTCGCCAACGGCTTCTCGGGACTGTATTCCACCAGGTGGGAATAGCCGTGCAGCACGCCTACGACTTCGATATTGTTCCGCAGGAAGGAAACCGCTGCGGTAGAAATCACCGCATTGGCGGCGGGCGCCGGACCGCCGGCGAACAGGATCGCCACGCGGCGGATGTTGCTTTGCGTGCGGGGGGGACGGGAAAGTGCAGTGCTCATCTTACGCCTCGGCGGAGTGCCCCAAAGTGTTGCCTCAAGAACTGGTCCAGGTACGCTCAATAAACGTCGTGTCGACGTCGCCGTCAACGAACGCCGAGTGACTGAGGATGTCGATCAGTCGCGGTACGGTGGTCTTGATTCCTTCGATCCGCAATTCGCCCAGGGCCCGCTGCATGCAGCCAATGGCGTCCTGTCGCGTCGGCTGGTGTACGATCAGCTTGCCGATCATCGAGTCGTAATGGGGCGAAACCGTGTAGCCCGCGTGGGCGTGCGAGTCGAAGCGAACGCCGAAACCTCCAGGCACAATCATTCGTTCAATTTTACCAGGCGACGGCTGAAAATTCCTGGCCGGATCCTCGGCGTTGATGCGGCACTCGATGGCCGCTCCGCTGACCTGGATGTCTTCTTGCTTGAACGGCAAGGGGTCGCCCGCGGCCACGCGTAGTTGGGCCTTGATCAGGTCGATGCCGGTCACCATCTCGGTCACCGGATGTTCCACCTGAATGCGGGCGTTGACCTCGATGAAATAGAAATTGTTCTGCCGATCGACGATAAACTCGACCGTCCCGGCATTGGTGTAGCCGGCCGTCTTGATCAAGCGGACCGCCGACTCGCAGATCGCCTTTCGGGTCTCGATCGGCAGGTTCGCCGCCGGGCTCTCTTCCACTACTTTCTGGTGCCGCCGCTGCATGGTGCAGTCGCGCTCCCAGAGGTGGACGGCGTTGCCGTGGTGGTCGGCCAGCACCTGCACCTCAACGTGGCGGGGCCGCTCGACGTACTTTTCCAGGTAAATGCTCGGGTCTCCGAAGGCCGCTCCGGCTTCGGCTTGCGCTTGTTGAATGGCGCTCTTCAATGCCAGATCGTTCAGGGCCACCCGCATGCCGCGGCCGCCGCCGCCGGCCGAGGCCTTGATCAGCACCGGAAAGCCGATCTCGTGCGCCACCTGAATCGCCTGGCGTTCATCGTGGATCAGCCCTTCGCTGCCGGGCACGGTCGGCACTTCCGCCTCGCGAGCCAACTTGCGGGCCTCGTTCTTGTCGCCCAGGCGCCGCATGGCCTCGTGCGTGGGGCCGATGAAGTCGATGTTGCAACTGCGGCAGACTTCGTTGAAGTGCGCGTTTTCCGAAAGGAAACCGTAGCCGGGATGAATCGCCTGCACGTTGCCGATCTCGGCGGCGCTGATCACGCGGTCGATCTTCAAATAGCTATCGGCGCTCTTGGCCGGTCCGACGCAATACGCCTCGTCGGCCAGTTCCAGATACTGCGCGCCGCGGTCGGCCTCGCTGAAGATCGCCACCGTCTCGATGCCCATCTCGCGGCAGGCGCGGATAATTCGCAACGCAATCTCGCCGCGGTTCGCCACCAGAATTCGCTTGAACATCAACAATTCCTACGCCTGCCGGCAGTCCGGGCGCCGTGCCGGACTTGCCGCGAACAATCGAGCATGGAAAGAAAGAATCAAGGCCCGCCGCGGCGCTAGGCCCGGGTGTCGACCTTGAACAGCGGCTGTCCGAATTCGACCGGGTCGCCCGACTCGACGAGCACGGCCGTGATCTGTCCGGAAATGCCGGACGGAATTTCGTTGAAGACCTTCATGGCCTCGATAATGCAGACCGTCGAGTCCGGACCGACGCGGTCCCCGACTTTAACGAACGGCGGAGACTCGGGGCTGGGCGCGGCAAAGAAGGTGCCGACCATGATGCTTTTGATCACAGCTACGTGCTCTTCGCTTTCAGCGGCCGGGGCGGCCGGCGCCGCGGCGGGTTTTGCCGCCGGCGCCTCGTAAACCGGGCTTGGCGCCGGCACGGCGGCCATCGGGGCGATCAGCGGCTCGCGACCTTTACGAATGCGGATCCGGATTTCGGCGTCGCGAAGATCGATCTCGGAGAGATCATGGTCGTTCATCAGTTCGACCAGACGGCGAATCCGGCGTACGTCAAAAATATCGCCCGAATTGGGCGTGGGGCTGGCCATGCCAAGTCTCCAACTCTGTCAGTCGCGCCACATAAAGAACGAAGTTACCGCCGCAGCACGCGTCGCCCTGGGGGCCGTCAGCGAGGAATGCGTCCTCAGCGGCGCCATGACGTTCCGCGTTCAGTCCTGTTTCGGAAGGTAGATGACAATCCTGACCGCAAGTCGCCAGACCGGCTGACCACGAGCCAGCATGGATCGGATTCGGCCCCGGATCTGCCAAGCGCCCAGCCCGAATCGTGCCCGATACGGCGCCCTGGTTGCTCGCCGAACCCTGCAGCAAGCCCGGCACGCTCACGTGCGAGCGAACACTCGCGACACTCTGGCAAGACGGCGCGGGATCATGCATCCCGTCGCCGCTTAACACTTAACACAAGTCCATATACCTTCTCAAGTTTTGGCGAGATTCTACAGATCGACTCAGCCCTCGTCAAGTCGCCCGGCCCGGCAGCCTGACTTGGCAACTGGAAACGGTCTCGATTAGGATGGCGCGATGCAACTCCATGAAATCCAACGTTGGGCCGAACAGTTGGCGCGCGGTGAGACGACGGTCGATGACTTCATCGGCCGTATTTCGCAACGCAGCGTCCTCGACCTGGGGGAAGTGCAGCTCGATCTCGACCGCCGCCGCCGCTGCGGTTTTCCCGAAGTCGTGTTCGGCCAGGGAAAGTCGGTTGAGTCGCTGATCAAGATTTTTCGGGCTCTGGTCGAGACCCGGACCGATGTCTTTTCCACGCGGATCACCGCAGAGCAAGCCGCTTTGCTGGCCGAGCCGTTCCCAGAGGGCCGCTATAATCCGCTGGCCCGGACGTTTCGCATTCCGTTAGCGGGCGAAAATGACGATCCCCCCGCCGGCGCGGGCATGGTGGCCATCGTCACGGCCGGCACCAGCGATTTGCCCGTGGCGGAAGAGGCCCGCGAGACGGCGTTGTGGATGGGCGTGCAGACGAGACTGATTCAGGACGTCGGCGTCGCCGGTCCGCACCGCTTGCCGGCCCGGCTGCACGAATTCGCCGAGGCCGACGCCGTGGTGGTCATTGCCGGCATGGAGGGCGCCTTGCCGAGCGTGGTCGGAGGTTATGTCGACTGCCCGGTGATTGCCGTGCCCACCAGCGTCGGTTATGGCGCCAACCTGCACGGCGTCGCCGCGCTGCTCAGCATGCTCAACAGTTGCGCCTCCAACGTTTCCGTCGTGAATATCGACGCCGGGTTCAAGGGGGCGTACGTGGCCTCGATGATCGCCAAGCGCAGAAGAGAGTAAGTCCCTCGTTCCGAATTCTGCGTTCTGACATGCCGCCATCCAACGCCTCGGTCCGACCCATGCCACTGCCTCAACTTCCGCCGCGAGATCCGGAAAGCCACAAGGGCGATTTCGGTCGCGCGCTGCTGATCGGCGGATCGCGCGGCATGACGGGCGCCGTTTCGCTGGCCGGCATGGCGGCGCTACGCGGCGGGGCGGGGCTGGTGCATCTGGCCATGCCGGAACCGTGTCTCGACGTCGTCGCCTCGTTCGAGCCGTCGTACATGACCGCGCCCCTGGCGGCCGATGACCAGGGACGCATCGCCGGTCAGGCTCAGCGCTCCATCGAGGAACTGGCCGCCCGAGCCACGGCGGTTGGTTGCGGGCCCGGGCTGGGGCGTTCTGTTGATCTGACGCAACTCGTGACCTGGCTCTACGAGAGCCTCTCTGTCCCGGCGGTGTTCGATGCCGACGCGCTCAATGCCCTGGCCGAGCGACCTGACGTGCTAGCTCGGCCCGGCGGACCGCGCATTCTGACGCCCCATCCCGGAGAGTTTCAGCGACTGACGAGCGGCGAGTCGCGTTTGCCTCGCGGCGAGGCGGAGCAAGCGGCGACCGAACTGGCCGCTCGCTGCGGCATCGTCGTAGTGCTCAAAGGCCATCGCACCTTCATCACCGATGGGCGGCAGCAGGCCCATAACGAAACGGGCAATCCCGGCATGGCCACCGGCGGAACAGGCGACGTGCTGACTGGCTTGACGACCGCCCTGCTCTGCCAGAACCTTTCGCCTTTCGACGCCGCGCGGCTCGGCGTCCATCTGCATGGTCTGGCCGGCGATCTGGCCGCCGCGGAGCTCGGCCAGGTTTCTTTGATCGCCAGCGATCTCGTGCGTTTCCTGCCCGCGGCGTTTCAGCAGTTCGCCGCCGAGGGCGCCGCGACGCGATTCAGCGGCTTTGGAGGGTGAAAGACGCACTGGCATCATGAAATACGTTATCGAGATCCCGGACGATATTGAGCAATCGCTCGAACGTCTCGCGACGGCCACGGGCAGGGACGTCGCGCATCTGATCCAAATGGCCGTCGTTTCGTTTGTTCGTACTGATGCCGAAGCGTCGTCCGGTGGTCGCAGCCCCGATCGGCCCTTGGAAGCATCCGAAATTACAGCTCCCTGTGACCTTCCCGGCACGGCTCCTCGGCCGATCGCCACCCCAAACGCGTCGCGCAGGCAGCCTGACCCAATCGCAGACTGGGAATGACCTTCGAGCCGACCGTCCGCGTCGCCGCGTTCTCCCCGGGGGAGATGCTTCTGCGACGAGCGGGTAATGGCCGTTTGTCGTTCGTCGCTCCTCCGTATGTCAGGCGTTATCGCTTGAGATCCCGGCAATGACGCGCCCGCGAAGAAGGCGGTGGACGCCATAGCACGCATTGAGCAGGATCCACATTAGGAACGGAAAACTCCGGTTGAATCGGCGTCGAGCCGCGGGCGGGTTCAGCATACGGACTGACTCGAGGAGGCAGAAATAAGCATCATAAGAGTCGGTGATTTCCACAAAGACTACGACCTTTTCACGTTCAAGGCTTGCGCCGAACTTTCCCTGCCGGTCCAACTCGGCCAAGGCGTCGACCATTGCCCGCAACGCGTGTTTACGAAAAAGCCTGAAACTGCAGCCATGCTTGGACTGCCAGACTCCCTGAAATTTCATGAGCCCGTTGAACTCGTCCTTGTAGGAAATGCGCGGAGTGCTTTTTCGAGGCGCGTCGGGAGTATAGAGTTCGTCCCACTCCTCTGTGCACCATTCGAGGGTTAGCGCGCGACCCAGGACAGCCAGGAATCCCTTTTTCGATGGTGCGCCTAGGCGTTCTGCTCGCCGTTCGACTGTGTCGCAGTGCAGGCTCGCACCCATGACGTCGTCGCTAGTTCGCAACGCGACTGAGCAAATGCTTTCGCCGCGGAATCGATCCTTTGCATCGCTGAGCGTTAGCGATGCGTCGTCGACGAAGTGTGCCCGGAGATCGGCGAAGTTATTGAAAATCAACTCAGTGCGTCAGTCTGCTGCGATATTGCTTCGCATCGGAATCACCGGCAACACGACGTGCGAAGGGAACTCGGCCGTGTGGAACACCTTTTGTTCAGCCACGACTTGCTGCGTTTCCAGGCCGATGTTGTCGGCGCCCGTGTTGAGATTCCTCAGGTAATAAGGAAAGTAGCTGCTCGAGATCTCCACGCGAATCCGGTGGCCTTTCTCGAACACGTTGCCCGTCGCCCGCCAGAAGTCGATCGAATACTCGTACGTCTTGTTCGGTTCGATCTCGCTGAGGCGGTTGGGATTGAAGGCGCCGGCGCGTTCCGGATCGCGGTGCCGCGCTCGCATCAGGCCTTCGCAAAGCATGGCGGCGTAGCCGTCGGGATGCACGTCGACCAGCCGCACCATCCAGTCGGTGTCGCGCGCCGAGGTGGCGGCGTAGAGCTTCGCCTTGATCGGACCAGTAACTTCAACCGCTTCGGCCAGCGGCGGTGTCGTATAGACCAGCACGTCAGGGCCGCCGGACGACGCGCGCGTGTCGACCGCGCCTTGCTCCAAGTGTCCGCCTGTGAATGGCGACCGCGTCGGCTGGGCGGGATCGTACGTGTAAGCGTCGAAGTCGGCAGACGTCTTGGGAGTTTTTGAGGCGTTGGCGTCTTTCTCGATTGCGTCGCCGGGAGGCGATGTGCTGAGCAGCCCGTCGCCTGTGATCGAGTTCGCCTTTCCACCGCTGTGCAGGTAATACTTCGTCCAGCGCGTCTGCGGCAACGGCCAATCCTTTTCGGCGTACCAGCGATTCGGTCCCATCACGAAGACATACACCGGCGGGTCGCTGTCGACGCCGTTATCCACGCCTTTCAGGTAATGATCGAACCAGCGGCAGATGTAGCCGTCCCAGTCTATGACCGCGTCGGCGCCGTAGTCGAACGAGCCGAGCTTTTGGCTCCGGTTGATGGCGTGCTGCCAGGGGCCGATCACCAGTCGCGGCCGGCGCGCCTCGGCCGTGGCGCCGTACTGCTTGACCCCCAGGTAATTCATCGGCGAGCCGGGGAAGTTGGCGTCGAACCAGCCGGTAGCGGCCAGCGAAGGGACCGTGACTTTGCCGTACGACTGCGGCGTTTGGTAGGCGATGCCCTGCCAGTACTCGGCGGTTGCCAGGTTGCCGCGGATCCACTTTTCGAACCACGGCGAGTCGAGCGC
>DASZUP010000662.1:0-11672 GCA_035547635.1 Pirellulales bacterium | reverse complement strand
TGCCGAGCAATTTGCTCCAGAACCCGAGCACGAGCAGATTGCGGTTTTCGGCCGGATTCGCAGCGACCAGCCAATAACCGATGCCGAACAAACCGACCAGCATGCCGACCAGTTGGATCGGCAGATTCATCTGCGGCTTGGCGACTCCCATCACTTTGAATGACTCGTGATAGAAGCAGAGCATGGTTATGCCGGCCAGAATGTTATAACCGCCGACGAACCACAACAGCCGCTTCATCCAAATCGCCATGCCGCAACTCCTTTTGCGGGCCAGGCACCCCGTCTAACTGGCGACGGCCTGCCCTTCCCCTTGCGCCGGGGATTCATACGCTTCGGCCCAGGCCAACAGGTCTTCGACGCCCTTGCGGTGGCAGAAGTCGCCAAACGTTTCGCCGGGATGCCGGGCCTGTTTGAAGTACATGAACAGCGGCCTCAAGGTCGCCGCCACTTCGCCTTCAGGAACCAGGTCTTTGTAAACGAAATTCAATCGATCGCCGAGCAGACGTCCGCCGACGAACACTGTGTATTTGCCGGCCGCCTTGCCGACCAACCCGACGTCCGAGTTATAAGGACGCGCGCAACCGTTCGGGCAGCCGGTCATGCGAATCGTAAATCGCTCGCCCGACAGACCGAGCCTGGCCAGTTCCACCTCGACCTCGTCGATCAGCCCGGGCAAAGCCCGCTCGGCTTCGGTAATGGACAACCCGCACGTCGGCCAGGCGACGCAGGCCATTGACCAGCGCCGGGCATTGGAAATTTCATGGGACAGCTTGACTCCATGTGCGCGTAGGACGTCTTCCACGCCCACGCGGTGTTCCGGCGCCAGGTCCGTGAGCAGCATGCTCTGGTGCGCCGTCAGGCGGATATTTGGGCGGAACGTGCGGCAAATCTCGCGCAGGGCCGTCTTCAACTGCAAGCCGTCCTGGTCGTGAATCCGTCCGTTTTCAATGTTCAGGCCGTAAAACCAGCGGCCGTCGCCCTGGTCGTGCCAGCCGAGATGGTCGTCGAACCCGCGCACGTCGTCCGGATGCGGCCCTGGAAGCTTTTGGCCGTAGTATTCCTCCACCTTGGCCTTGAATCGCTCCAGGCCCCAATCGTTGATCAGGTACTTCAAGCGGGCGACCTTGCGATCGGCCCGATTGCCGAAGTCTCGCTGCACCTTGATGATCTCGGTGGCCACATCAACCACCTGATCCGGCGTCACGAAGCACATCCGCTTGGCGAGCGCCGGAAAGGTCTTCTTGGCGCTCGGGGTGACGCCCATGCCGCCGCCGACGAGCAGGTTGTAGCCGATGATCTGATAGTTCTGGCAGATCGCCATGATGCCCAGATCGTTGGCATACAGGTCGACGCAGTTGTCGCCAGGCAGACCGATGGCCGTTTTGAATTTGCGCGGCAGATAGGTCGGACCGTAGATCGGTTCGACCTCATGCTCGTGGCCATTCGGCCCGCCCGCCACCAGATGGTCTTCGCCGCTGTCAGGATCTCGCAGCCAGATTTCGTGATAGGCCCGCGAGCGCGGGGCCAGATGGTCGGCCAGGCGGTCGGCCAGTTCCTGCATTTGAGCGTGTACCGGATCGTGGTGATGCGGCGCGGGGCAGCACATGACGTTGCGCTCGACGTCGCCGCAAGCAGCCAGCGTAGACAACTGCACCTCGTTAATGCGGTGAATCACTTCCTTCAGGTTCTGCTTGACCACGCCGTGCAATTGCAGGCCTTGGCGCGTCGTGGCCCGCAGCGTGGTGTTCCCCAACTCGTCGCACAAGTCCAGTTCCGCCAGCAACTGGTCGCTGGTCAGCTTGCCGCCCGGAATGCGCGTGCGGACCATGAACATGAACGCCTTTTCGCTCTTGCCCCCTCCCGCACGGCTGGCGGAGCGATGATCGCGATCGTCCTGCTGGTACGTACCGTGATGCTTGAGCAGTTGAATGCTCTCTTTTCCGAAAAAGTCGTTGCCATCGACTAATTCGCTGCGGATGGCGCCGCGCAAGTAATTGCTTTCCGCTTTGATGCCTTCAACCGGGCTGAGTTTGGGTTCGTCGGACATGGCTGCCAAAGAATGGGAGAAACGGAAAAGGCGAGCGCCAGCAAGGAGCCGAAGCCGCTCGCCTGAAAATGGTCACATACTTGACTACCATTGTCATAATTAGATGGCAATCAGTCAACAGGATAGCTTGCCTGGAATCCCAAGTCACTAGATCTTTCTTGATGAGAATCCCTGCTTGTGAGCTGGACACTTGGCCGTTAGCATGCCCCCATGCCCGAGGACAGCTCAGAACCCTTACCAGCTTCACGAAATCCACTGCGCCTTGGCTTCGCGGTTTGGCTGGCAACGGGCTTTTGGATTGGGTTCATTCCGTTCGCGCCCGGCACGTGGGGAACGCTCTGGGGAATTCCGCTTGCCTGGGGGGTCTCTCGACTACCAAATCTCTGGATGCAGGCGGCGGCAATTGCCGCAGTTTGTGCGGCCGGCATTCCCATTTGTACGATCGCCGCCAGGCGCCTTGGCGGGCGCAAAGATCCTGGCGCCATCGTGCTGGACGAGATTGCCAGTCTGCCGATCACCTTCCTGATGTTGCCGCTGGAACCGGTCGTGATCATCGCAGGTTTTCTGCTGCATCGCTTTTTTGACATTCTCAAGCCTCAACCGGCTCGCGCCCTGGAGCGGCTCCCGGACGGCTTTGGCATTATGGCCGACGACTGGATCGCGGGCATTTACTCGAACTTGGCGCTGCATCTGCTCGTCTGGTGGAATCCGGCAGGGCTCTTCGCCTGGTGATACCTGGCGCCAGTGAGCTGGAATTTGCCCGAGCGTAAAAGCCGGCGCACCGCTGACAGTCCAGCGCGGTTTGCTAGAATGGCGCCTCATTCGGTTATTTTGGCGTATTTGCCCGGCACGCGAAGTTATCCGCCAGCGGGAGCGTGCTGCATTGTGTCTTGTGTCGGCGCGTCCGGCAGGAAAGAAAGGCTCACCGTGACCGCGATCGTGATAGACGGCAAGGCGCTCGCCGCAGAGATGCAAGCCGACCTGGCCGTCGAGGCGGCCGAGTTCATCCAGAACAACAGCGTATTCCCTTGCCTGGCGGCCGTGCTGGTCGGCGAGAACCCGGCCAGCGAGGTCTACGTTCGCAACAAGCGCAAGGCCTGCGAACGCGCGGGGATTGAAAGCCAGTTGCACCGCCTGCCCGCCGACGTAACGCTCGACGATTTATTGGCGCTTGTCCATAAGCTGAACAAAACGCCGGAAGTGCACGGCATTCTGGTGCAATTGCCCCTGCCGCCGGGGTTGGACGAAGCCCGCGTGCTGTACTCGGTCAACCCGTTGAAAGACGTGGATGCCTTTCATCCGGAAAACGTCGGCCGCATCGTTCAAGGCAAACCCCGTTTTCTGCCGTGTACGCCGCACGGCATTCAGCAGATGTTCCTCCGTCGCAGCATTCCGACGCCGGGACGCCACGTCGTCATCGTCGGCCGCAGCGATATCGTCGGCAAGCCGCTGGCCAACATGCTGATGCAGCGCGGTCCTGAAGCCGACGCCACCGTAACCGTCTGCCATAGCCGCACGCCGGACCTGGCGGAAATGACGCGCCAGGCCGACATCCTGGTGGTGGCCATCGGCCGGGCGAAGTTCGTCACGGCCGACATGGTCAAGCCCGGCGCCGTGGTGGTCGACGTCGGCATCAATCGCACGGAAGCCGGCCTGGTCGGCGACGTCGACTTCGAAGGCGTGCGCGAAGTAGCGGGCATGATTACGCCGGTGCCGGGCGGCGTGGGTCCGTTGACCATCTCCATGCTGCTGCACAACACGCTGCACGCCGCTCGTTTGCAACAAACGTGATGACTTCTTGATAATCGCTTCCGCTTCGTGTCCCCTGACTGCGAGCGTATCTCCATGCCCTCTCGTGTCGCTGCGATCCTCGGCGCGTTGCTGATTTCAGGAACGGTATTGGCGGCCGAGCCGCCAGCCCGGTACGACGTGATCATTCGCGGCGGCGCGCTTTACGACGGCAGCGGCCAACCGCCCGTCAAGAGCGACCTGGCCATCACGGGCGACAAAGTCGTCGCGCTCGGCGACCTGAGCAAGGCCAAGGCGAAATTGGAAATCGACGCGCGCGGCCTGGCCGTCGCCCCAGGTTTCATCAATATGCTTTCCTGGGCCGGCGAAGCACTGCTGCACGACGGACGATCGCAAAGCGACCTTCGCCAGGGCGTCACGCTGGAAGTCTTTGGCGAAGGCTGGTCGATGGGACCGCTCACCAACACCATGCGGGCAGACATGATCAAGTCGCAAGGAGACGTCAAGTTCGACGTCCCTTGGACCACGCTCGCCGAATTTCTCCAATATCTCCAAGGCCGCGGAACCTCGACTAACGTCGCGTCGTTCGTCGGCGCCACGACCGTCCGCATTCACGAACTCGGTTACGAAGACCGCCGACCGACGCCCATCGAGTTGAAGCGGATGTGCCAACTGGTTCGCCGCGAGATGCAGGCCGGGGCGCTGGGCGTCGGCTCATCGCTGATATACGCTCCGTCCTTCTATGCCGACACGCACGAATTGACCGAGTTGTGCAAAGCGGCGGCCGAGTACGACGGCATGTACGTCTCGCACCTTCGCAGCGAGGGGAACCAATTCCTGGAATCTCTGGACGAACTGCTCGAGATTGCCCGCAACGCCGGGATTCGAGCGGAAGTTTATCACCTCAAAGCCGCCGGCAAGTCCAACTGGCCGAAGCTCGATCAGGCGATCGAGAAGATCGAACGGGCCCGCGCCGAAGGCCTGGAGATCACGGCCGACATTTACACCTACACGGCCGGCGGCACGGGATTGAACGCCGCCATGCCGCCCTGGGTGCAGGAAGGCGGTCTCGAACGCTGGATCGAACGGCTCCGCGATCCGCGAATTCGCGCCCAAGTGATTCAAGAGATGCGGACGCCCACCGACAAGTGGGAGAACCTGCTCCTGGCGGCCGGCTCTCCCGACCGCGTATTGCTCGCCGGGTTCAAGAACGAGGCCCTCAAGCCGCTCGCCGGACGCACGCTGGCGGAAGTAGCCAGGCAACGCGGCGTATCCCCGGAAGAAGCGGCGATCAATCTGGTCATCGAGGACGGCAGCCGCGTCGGCACGATTTATTTCTTCATGGACGAGGCCAACGTCCGCAAAAAGATCGCCCTGCCTTGGGTCAGCTTCTGCTCCGACTCCCCGTCGTTGGCGCCCGAGGGAGTGTTTCTCAAATCGCAGCCGCACCCGCGGGCTTACGGCAGCTTCGCCCGGCTGCTGGGCAAGTACGTGCGGGAGGAAAAAGTCATTCCGCTGGAAGCGGCCGTGCACCGGCTCTCGGCATTGCCTGCTAAGAACCTCCGCCTTGACCAGCGAGGGCGACTTGAGCCGGGCTATTTTGCGGACGTCGTCGTCTTCGATCCGGCGACGATCACCGATCATGCGACCTATGCCGAACCGCATCAATACGCCACCGGGATGAAGCACGTGTTCGTCAATGGCGTACAAGTTTTGCGCAACGGCGAACACACTGGGGCCAAACCCGGTCGAGCCGTCTGGGGGCCCGGACGCCGAAAGCGGAGTTGACGGCTCACGTGACGGATTAGCTCGATTTCTGACCGCCTCCGCCAAGGAGTAAGCGATGTCTGACCCACGGCCGCAAAACGGCGATCCACAATCTTCCGGGCCGCTTGACCATCTGGAACAGTGGGATGACGACTTGCTTCGGCGCTATCCGGAGCCGGTGAAAAAGGCCGCTCAATTTCGCGATTATAGGGCGCCGGCCCGCCCGCAAGTCAAAGAGTTCTATCGGCTGCACCATCGCTATCAGACCGTCGACTTCGTACGCGCCAAACAGGCTGAGTTTCTCCCGCTCGCCCGGCGAAGAATGAGCGTCTGGGAGGCGCTCGAGTTCCTTAACACCTTGGTCGACGACAGCGATCCCGATACGGCGTTGCCGCAGATCGAGCATTTGCTGCAAACCTCGGAAGCGATCCGCCGCGACGGCCATCCCCGCTGGTTCGTGCTGGCGGGCTTACTGCACGACCTGGGCAAAGTGCTGTGCCTGTTTGGCGAGCCGCAATGGGCCGTCGTCGGCGACACGTATCCGGTCGGTTGCGAGTTTTCTGACAAGATCGTCTTTGCCGAGTTCCTGGCCGACAACCCCGACAGCCAGTCGGCGAAATACCAGACGCCCTGCGGCATTTACGAACCAGGCTGCGGGCTCGACAACGTGCTGATGTCGTGGGGCCACGACGAGTACGTTTATCACGTGGTCAAGGACTTCCTGCCGCTCGAAGCGCTGTACATGCTCCGCTACCACTCCTTCTATCCGGCGCACCGGGAAGGCGCCTACGAGCAGTTGATGAACGAGCAGGATCGGAAGCTGTTCCGCTGGGTCCGCAAATTCAATCGCTACGACTTGTACACCAAGAGCGCCGAACGGCCCGACGTCGAGGCATTGCGCCCCTATTACGAAGACCTGGTCGCCGAGTTCTTGCCGCCCGTCTTGGCCTGGTAAGCGGCGTCGATCGGCCTGAGCGCAGGAAACTCGATCCCTTCCACCAGTTCGAACGAGCCGATGACGTCGGGCGGTACGCGGGCAGGCATGCCGTTGGCGTAATTCACAAAGGCCCAGTTCGTCTCGGCCGTCGCCAGTCGCTTGCCGTCCGCCGCGCGCAAGATATCATACCGCCGCACGGAGCTGGCCCGGCGGAATCCGGCCACCCACGTCCGAACGATCACTTCGTCTCCCAAGAAGCCGGGACGCTCATACGTTATCTGATGCGAACGGACCACCCAGCCGAGGCCCAGTTCTTGATAGCTCTCCGGCGGCCAACCTTGAGCGGCCGAATGCGCCAAGGCGGCGGCCTGCATCCAGCCCAAGTAGGCCAGATTATTCACGTGCCCCAAGGCATCGATTTCTTCGGCGACGACGACATGTTGATGATCAAAGATCGCAGGCATCAGCGGCCGCCTCTGTTCCAAGTTCCGGACTTCCCAATTCCAAGTTTATGCTCAGGCGCGGGGAGTCCAAAGTCCAAAGTCCAAAGTCCAAAGTCCAAGGTCCAAGGTCCAAGGTCCGAAGTCCAAGGTCAGGCGTCCGTCACAGGGAGCAGAGCGAGGCATCTCTACCCGACTAGCTCTGCCGGGATGCATCTAATGCCTGACGCCATTTCCCCCGGCTGACGACCGAAGCATTCCGTGTTACACTTCTGCGATTGCGGGCCTCAAGGCAAGGAATCCAGCGCGGCAATGAATACGATGCGAGCGTTAGTCAAGAGCGAGGCAAAGCAGGGGCTGTGGATGGAAGACGTCCCGCTTCCGCAGATCGGCATCAATGACGTGCTGATCAAAGTGCTCCGGACGGGCATCTGCGGGACCGACGTCCATATATACAACTGGGACGCCTGGGCTCAGAAGACAATCCCCGTGCCGATGGTCGTAGGGCACGAGTTCGTCGGCCAGATCGTCGAAGTGGGCTCGAACGTCAAAGATTTTCACCCGGGTGAAATCGT
Organism: Pirellulales bacterium; assembly: GCA_035547635.1. GTDB lineage: Bacteria > Planctomycetota > Planctomycetia > Pirellulales > JAICIG01 > JAICIG01. The sequence goes on along the minus strand of DASZUP010000662.1, from coordinate 4,157 downwards.
CAGCGGCGAAGGGCACGTAGTCTGCGGCCGCTGCCGCAACTGCCTGGCCGGCCGGCGGCACTTGTGTAAAGACACCAAGGGCGTGGGGGTTAACCGACCTGGCGCGTTCGCCGAATATCTCTCGCTGCCCATGACGAACGTCTGGGTTCACGATCCGGCGATTCCTCGCGACGTGCAGTCGATTTTCGACCCCTTCGGCAACGCCGTTCACACCGCACTTTCATTTAATGTGCTGGGCGAAGACGTGCTGGTGACCGGCGCCGGGCCGATCGGCATCATGGCGGCCGCCGTAGCACGGCACGCGGGCGCCCGGCATGTCGTAATCACCGACGTAAATCCCTATCGCCTGGATCTGGCCAAGAAAATGGGCGTTACCTTGGCGCTCGACGTTCGCAACCATTCCATTGCCGACGCCCAGAAGCAACTCGGCATGAAAGAAGGTTTCGACGTCGGACTGGAAATGTCGGGCAACGAACGTGCGTTTCGCGACATGCTGGCCAATATGTGCCACGGCGGAAAGATTGCCATGCTGGGCATTCCCGAGAAAGAAATCGCCATCGATTGGACCACGGTCGTCTTCAACATGCTCACCATTCACGGCATATACGGCCGCGAAATGTACGAGACCTGGTATAAAATGACCGTTATGCTTCAGTCCGGCCTCGATATCTCGCCCGTGATCACGCATCGCTTTGCCGCCGAAGACTTTCAAGCCGGCTTCGACGCGATGCGCTCCGGCGAATCTGGAAAAGTGATTTTGACCTGGAACGAAGGCTGATCCGTCACCTCGCCCGCTCCTGACATCTCATTCCCCGCGATTGCCATGTTCAGCTCCATCCAGCAGCATCTTGCCAGTCAACTCGAAGAAATCCGCAGCGCGGGATTGTTCAAATCCGAACGCGTGATCACCTCAGCGCAACAAGCGCACATCGGCGTGCTCGACCGGCCCGACGTGCTCAACATGTGCGCCAACAATTACCTGGGGCTGGCCGACGATCCGGCAATCGTGGCGGCCGCGCATCAGGCGCTTGACCGTTGGGGCTACGGCCTGGCCAGCGTGCGGTTCATTTGCGGCACGCAGCAGCCGCATAAGGAGCTCGAGCAAAGACTGTCAGAGTTCCTGGGTATGGAAGACACGATCCTGTATTCCTCGTGTTTCGACGCCAACGGCGGACTGTTCGAAACGCTGCTCGGGGCCGAAGACGCCATCATCTCCGATGAACTCAACCACGCTTCGATCATTGACGGCGTTCGGCTCTGCAAAGCGCAGCGGTTCCGCTACCGCAACAACGACATGGCCGACCTGGAAACCAAGCTGCAGGAAGCCAGGTCGGCGCGGTTCCGCATGATTGCCACCGACGGCGTATTCTCAATGGACGGGACCATTGCCAACTTATCCGCCATCTGCGACCTGGCCGACAAATACGACGCCATGGTGATGGTCGACGATTCGCACGCCGTCGGCTTTATGGGAACGCACGGACGCGGCACGCACGAGCACCACGGAGTGATGGACCGCATTGACATCCTGACCGGCACGCTGGGCAAAGCGCTCGGCGGCGCCAGTGGAGGATACACGAGCGGCCGGCGGGAAATTATCCAGATGCTGCGCCAGCGTTCGCGTCCGTATCTGTTCTCCAACTCGGTTGCGCCGATGATCGTCGGCACGTCGCTCAAGGTGCTGGAGTTGCTCGGTCAATCGACCGAGCTGCGAGATCGTTTGCACGAGAACACCCGCCACTTCCGCAAGGGCATGACCGATCATGGATTTCAGATCGTGCCGGGCGAGCACCCGATCACGCCCATCATGCTCGGCGACGCCGTGCTGGCAGGAAAGATGGCCGAGCGAATGCTGGAGAAGGGCGTCTACGTGATCGGTTTTTCCTATCCCGTCGTGCCGCAAGGCAAAGCACGCATTCGCGTGCAGGTCTCCGCCGCCCACACGCGCGACGATCTCGATTTTGCCCTCGAGGCGTTTGCGGCCGTGAAGGCGGAGTTGGGCGTATAGGGTGAAAGATGCTCGATGCGTCTTCATGTAGCGGAAGTCGTGAGACTTCCGGGCGCCTCGCGCGGCTCAATACAGTCAAGGCGGTGCAAGCCGCAATCGCAGCCCCCCGGAATCTTCACAGATTCCGCTACACGGGGGGGGCGACCGTAGCGGAAGCAGCGTGAGACTTCCGGGCGCCTCGCGCGGATCAACGTGGCCAAGGCGGTTCAGGCCGCGATCGTGGCTCTCCGGAATCTTCACAGATTCCGCTACGCGGTTGCAATCTCCCCACGATTGCGCTACTCAGACACTGCGATATCCTTGACCAACAGCCCGTGGCGGGACAGCCGCGTGTAGAGCTTCCAAAACAGTTCCCAGTAGCCCTCCTGCCACGGCGACAAATCCGGATAGCCCGGAACCAGACAGCCAGTGTACTTGTAGTCACGGTATCTATCGGCCGCGACCAGTCCGGCTCGTTCCGGATTGCGGGCGATGTATTCCGCAACTGCCTGAAAGGCGGACTCTTGCCGCTCTTCATCGCGCAACACGTGATCGTACGGCTGGTTTTGCAGTTCAAACCCAAGCCGGGCCAGGGGAACGTTCAATTGGCGTCGGAAGTACGTCGCTGCGTTTCGCTGGTCGCAACCCTCCGCGATGCCGCACCACAGCAGGTGGATATGGTCAGGCATACAGCAATAGATCGGACAAGCGAAGCCATAGCGAAATGCGGCGTGGGTCAGGATTTCGCGGAACTTGTAGTACAGGACGGGGATCAGCCAGCCGGTCCTGCGGTCGTTCATCGCCATCGACCAATGCACGTATGCCCGGCCGCGATAAGCTTCGGGCGACAGCCGACGAAGATAGTCACGCGACGGATCGGCCGGCATGTCGTGCTCCGGTTTTAACAGGGACCGTTACAAGCTCCGCGCGCAGGCCGTAGTGAAGCAGCGTGAGACTTCCGGGCGCCTCGCGCGGATCAAAATAACCAAGGCGGTTCAGGCCGCGAGCGTGGCTCCCCGGAATCTTCACAGATTCCGCTACTGGTCAAAGCGTGTACGATAGTTTGGCGGTTGTGATTCACAGCCGCAAGCTTTTCTGTACTCAGGACACGTAAGAGTTGATGCGGCGAGTTCCGTCCGTAGCGGATGTCGTGAGACTTCCGGGGGATTGCGCAGCTCAAAATAGCCCAGGCGGTTCAAGCCGTGACCTCAGCTCCCCGGAATCGTCACAGATTCCGCTACGACTTATCTCCCAACAATTCCAACCGCAACACGTTCAGCGCTTGCTTCGCCGCGCGTGATTTGAGAATCGCCGGATGACCGGCATAGGGAGTTGAATGCGTGGTCACGCCCTCGCGCGTCGCGAGACCGAAATAGACGCGCTCGGGCTGCGCGGCCTGCGGATCGACGGCCGGAAAGGCGCTGACGGCCAGACCGTAGTCGGCGTCGACTTGTTCCCGGCAGCGCTCGGCCATGGCCGCCGCCACTTCGCCGCTTGCCGCCGGGTTGTGCGTTAGCGTCTCGGCCGGCACGCCAAGTTGCTTGATCAGCGCGACCGGCGCCGGCAGCACCAGTCCTGAGAGATAACAGCCCGCTTCGTCCGGCACGTCGCCGAGCCGCTGCGCAACCAGACCGGCCGTGCCCCACTCCGCAGTCGCCAGGGTCTGCCCTTTTTGCGTCAGCAGGCGATGTACGACGTGCTCCAACTCTTCGTCTTCGTAGCCGTAGACCAGCGTGCCCAGGCATTCGTGAATCGTGGCGACGGTTGGCTCCATGGCGGCGTAGCACTCGTCCGATGTGGCGCCCGTGGCCGTAATCCGCAACGTGATCGTCGCTTCGCTGACGGTAATGCCGACCGACGGCGTGCGCCCGCGGCGAATCAGGTCAGGCAGCATTTGCTCGAGATCGCTTTCGCCCACGCCAAAGCACTTGATCCGCCGATGGCGAATCACGCGGCCGCCGCCAGCCTGCGCCGACAGTAATCCGGCGACTGTGGCTTCCCACATCTCGATCATTTCCGCCGGCACGCCCGGCAGGGCGATCACGCGAGACGGGCGGCCGATTTTGGGCGGCACATCCAGGTCGATGCCCGGCGCCGTGCCGTGCGGATTGAAAATCACGCGGCTGCCGGCGGGAAACATGGCCTGGACGCGATTGCGCTCGGGCATGTC
>DASZUP010000661.1:0-24459 GCA_035547635.1 Pirellulales bacterium | reverse complement strand
GTACTTTTGGGCCAGGGGCGAGTTCTTGACGGGAGCCGGCAGATTGTCGGCGCCCATGTACGCCTCGACCCAGGCGTGAGCGTGCAGTTCGCGCACCTGGTAATACTTGCCGACGTCGTTCCATTCGCCCCCCTTGAAGCCGATGACCATGCGGGACGGAATGCCCACGCTGCGCAACATCAAAGTCAGGGCACTGGCGAAGTATTCGCAGTGGCCGGTCGGATGCCTGGTGAGGAAGTCTTCGATCGGGTCGAGATTCGGATCGCGCTCGACCGGTTTGAGCGAGTAGCGGAACTTCGTCACGTCTCGCAGGTACATCTCGAGGATTCGCGCGCGGCGTTCCCGATCGATCGACGGAACCTCGTCCACCAGTTGACCGGCCAGCGCCTTCAGGCCCGCGAGCGACGTAGACTCGCTGACCTCCTCGGGCATTTGCAGCAACTCGCGCGTGAACTCTTCGTACCGGGGAAGCCTGGGCGCCGGCGTGATCATGGAATAGAGATGATCGCGGAAACCGGTAGTATAGAGCTCGTACTCGAACTCCCGCGTTCGCTTCCGGCTTGAGCGATAAAGCTGCTCATGCTGCCGCGAGTACCGCAGGTCAGGATCGACTTCGTGCAGTTGATAGACGGGAAACACGGCGAACAGCGTGTCATCCGACCGGGGCTGCAGCTTGATCCGTTGTCGCACAATCTGGGCGTCCGGCGGCACATCGGCGCGGCGCGTGCGCTCCAATTCGCCATGGAATGAATGCGCGCTGAAACCTCGGTGCCACTGGCCGTTCTGGTAGGTTGTCAGCAGCGCGCCGCGAAACATCGGGGCGTCGCCGGCAATCCGATACGGCTCGTTGGATTCGCCCTCGTAAAAGAAGGCTTGCATCAGAGCGTTATCGTTCTGATACGCCTCGCCTAATTCACCCAGCGTGACGCTTTCGGTAAAGCCGATGGTCCGCAACTCCTTGCCGTGGCCGGCCCGCCAGCGGGCGCCCTTGCCGACGCGCGGAAGACCGAAGAACAGCATCGAGGAGAAGATGACCGTCATCACGCCGAGCGTCAGAATCTGCCGGACCCAGCCCCAGGTCAAACCTGCGTCGGCGTCGGCCTCGTCAGGACGCCCCGCAAAGCAAGGCGTTTGAACGGCCAAGGGCCAGCGGCGTTGCGGCTCGGAGAATGCTCCCGCCTTAGCCAGCTCCTGCCGCTGCCAGGGGAGCCACGACTGCTGACTGAGATCCAATTCGCGATAGACGGAAAAAATGGCCAGCGTCAGCAGCCCCATGAACAGGTAGATCAGCAGGATCAGGCCGAAGAAGATGCTCATGCTCAAGGCAGACGCCACGGCCACTTGCAGCAAGCTCAGCAGGATCAGCAGCCAGTAAATGCGCTGATCCTTCTTGCGGTACAACAATACGAACTGCAGGTAAATCAGCAGGTTGGCCATCGACAGCAACTGGCTCTCTCCGGCAAGATAGTCCCAGTCGTGCCAGGTGGCCCCCAGCGCCGCCAACCCTGCCAGGTTGGTCACCGTCGTATTGAGTTGCAGCCAGCCTTTGACGTCGGTCAGGTACAGCGAGCTGGCCGACACGATGACCGCGATCACGGGAAGCGTGAGATTGCGTTCGCCCATGCCCAACAGCAGCGTCGATAGCGATACCAGCACCGCGATGCTGACCTGCAAGAGTCGTTCAACTCGCATTTCGTTCAACCTCGACGTGAAAGAAGGGCTCCGGGCTCAAACGGGTGCGAAATACTCAGACAATTCGCCGCTGCTGGCGTCGAAAATCTGGATCTTCGAGAGCCAAGCGCGGCGGCGCTGCTCGTTCCACAAACAGGAAAACCGTTGCGTGTCGCTGAAGTCGACCGGCCGGGCTCCGATCACCACGACGCGCGTCCCGGGGCGCACCTGATCCAGCAGCTTGCCGATGGCCGCAGGCAGATGGTCGGTGGGATGGGCCTCGGCTTCGGCCAGACGCCGCATGGCCTGGTGCAGCAGGGCCGTCGACGTCGGCCCGCTTTCCAGCCACAAGTCGCGATCGGACGTGCAGATGGAAACCCACTTGCCGCCGCGACGGCAGAGATCGGCGAAAATCGTGCCGGCAAAGCTGATGCCCAGTTCCACGGCGTCCAGATCCGCCGGTTCCGGCGCAGCGGGCTGCCAGAGCTCGAGCACGATCGCCAGATCCTCGTTGCGCTGCTGCTCGAATTGACGGACGACGGGCGTCTGGCGCCGCGCCGAGGTGCGCCAGTGGAGCCAACGTCGACTGTCACCGCTGCGCCAATCTCGCAAACCGTAGAATTCGCCTTCCACGAATCCCTGCTGCCGCGCGGCCACGCCCAAGCCCAGGTCAGACGTCTGCTGCGCGCGGTTCCAGGCCGGCATCAGGCGTCCCAGCCGCGGATAGACGATCAAAGTCTCTTCCTGGCCATACGTAATCCGCGATCGCAGCAGACCCAGTGGGAAGCGGGTCCAGGCGCGCAACGGGCCAAAGCGATAACGGCCGCGCAATGGCAGGCGTCCGCGATAGGTGGCCACGTACGGTTCGCCCGGCTTCAGATAAGGTACCAGCACCTGGGCTGGAATCGGCGGCTCGCCGACGGGCCCCGTCTCGCGGCGCAGCGAGTCTTCAATCGTCAGAGACCAGCACCCCAGCCGCCAACGTCGATTGACGGCCGTCAGTTCAACGACCAGCAGATCGCCCGCCGAGACCGACTCGGGCAGTTTGCGGCTGATCTCGACCTTGCGGAGCGTGCTTTTGACCAGCCGCCAGCTCAGCACGATCGGCCCGGTGAGCATGCCGACCAACAACATCAACAGATTGATCTGCCGGGTCAGAGCGCCCGCCAGAATGAAGCAGGAAATGCCCAGATAGAGCAGGCCTTCCAGCGTGATCGAAATCCGTTGATGACGGCGCATCGCTTAACCTGGCACGGGAACGTCGTCCACGAAGCGTTGAATCAAGGCCTCGATCGCGCCTCGTTGACTGCCGTGCAGATAGCCCTTGGTGATCACGCGGTGCGCCAGTACGGGCACCGCCAACCGTTTCACGTCGTCGGGCACGACATAGTCGCGGCCTTCAATCAGCGCCAACGACTGGCACGCCCGGTACAGGCACAAGGCGCCTCGCGTGCTGACTCCCACGTGCAACTCGGGACTGTTGCGAGTCGCCTCGACGATATCGAGCACGTACTCGTAAATCGACTCTTCGACCGTCACCTCACGCACCGCTTGTTGCAACGCCAGAATCTGGGCGCAATCCACCACCGGGGTAAGGTTTTCCAGCGGCTCTCCGCTACGGTGAATCGCCAGCACCTGCAGCTCGTCCTCGCGGCTCGGGTAGCCGACGCTGATCCGCAGCAGAAAACGGTCCAACTGGCTTTCCGGCAGGGGGTAAGTGCCTTCGAACTCGAACGGGTTCTGCGTGGCGATCACAATAAACGGCTTGGGCAGGCGGTGGGTTACGCCGTCGATGGACACTTGGGCGTCGCTCATGGCCTCCAGCAGCGCGCTCTGCGTGCGGGGCGTGGTCCGGTTGATCTCGTCGGCCAGCACGACATTGGCGAAAATCGGCCCGGGACTGAAATGGAATTCGCTGCTCTTCGCATTGTAGACGCTGCTGCCGACGATATCGCTGGGCAGCAGGTCCGGCGTGAACTGCACGCGACAGAACTTGGCCGAGATGCTCTTCGCCAAAGCCTTGCCTACCCACGTCTTGCCGACGCCGGGCACATCTTCGAGCAGCACGTGCTCGCCTGCCAGCAGGGCCACCATGCACAGCCGCACGACGTCTGCTTTGCCCAGCACAACCTTGGCGATATTCGCCTCCAGCTCGCCGACCAGGCTCTGGAGCTCTGACGCCATACCGATACTCCGCGGGTTTTGGGAAGTTGTTCCGTCCCCGATGCCCGCGCAGCGCCGCCGTGGCGCTCGCCCGGCGGACGAGGTTTAGGAAATGATTACTATAGCCTAACGCCCGTCAAGCGATCATGCCACCACTCGCATCTCCGAGCGTGTAGCGGAAGTCGTGAGACTTCCGCACATCGCGCGGCTCACCGTCCGGAGGCGGCTCGGGACGCGAACGCGGATTCCTGGGAATCTTCACAGATTCCGCTACGCGAGCAAGGCGATCCTTGGAACTGCCGCTCCGGCGCCTTCGCTGTCGCTTCCGGCATCGGCGCGTGACGAGCGTTTGTTCCGGCGGCGAGTTGCCCCCCGTCGCCGCGACTCGATAGAATGACAGGTTATGTCAGGGGGAAGCCTTCACATCCGTGACAGACAGCCCATGTCCCTGCAAGACAGCGACTTGATTGCGCCGACCGACCTTGCCTATCCGGCGGTTTCCGCGGCGGGCGTCGGCGCCCCGCCGCAGGCGGCTACGGCGCTGGGTCGCACCGTTGCGGCGCAACGGCCGAGCCGCGTTCGCAGGCGGCTGGCGAAACACGCGACGTTCAAGGGCTCGCTAGTCGGCTTGCGCGAACTCGTCAGAGAACTGCCCAGCGTGCTGGTCAGCGCCATCGTACACATGGCGCTGATCCTGGTGCTGGCCGCCTGGGTAATTTCTGACGAACCAACGGTCGATCCGCTGGTGCTTGCCGCCTCCATCGACGCGACGCAAACCGAAGATGAACTCGGACCGCTGAGCTCGCTGCCCGATCCGGTCGAGCTGGCGCCGGTTGATGATGACGAGTTGATCGAGCAACCGGTGATGTCGCCGGACGTGGAAGCCCCGCCGGCGCCGCCTGCCGAGCCCGAAACGCCCCCTGGCGATCTGCTGCCGCCCAGCGAACTGTCTGCACTTCCAGCTGCCATGAATGATCCGGGAGCCGTGCTGTCGGGCCGCGATCCGCGATATCGCAGCAAGCTGGTGGAAAGCGAAGGGGGGACGAGCGAAACCGAGGCCGCGGTGGCCCGCGGACTGGCCTGGATCGCCGCTCACCAAAACTCGGACGGAAGCTGGAGCCTCAATCGCTTCCAGCATGCCGGCGAATGCCTGGGCCAATGCGGAAACCCTGGCGTGGAGAGCGACACGGCCGGCACGGCCTTGGCCCTGCTGCCGTTCCTCGGCGCCGGACAGACTCACCTGCGAGGCGAATACAGCCTGGTCGTCGCTCGCGGGTTGCGTTGGCTGATGGACAAGCAGAAGTCCGATGGAGATCTTCGCGGCGCCGGGGTCGGCCGCATGTACGCCCACGGTCAGGCGGCGATTGCACTGTGCGAATCCTACGCGCTGACGCGAGCGGAACTGCTGCGAGATCCGGCCCAAAGGGCAATCGATTTCATCGTCGCGGCGCAGCACGAAGAGGGCGGTTGGCGTTATGAGCCGCGGCAGCCGGGCGATCTGAGCGTCGTCGGTTGGCAGCTCATGGCCCTGCGCAGTGCGCAAATGGCCTACCTGAACGTGCCGCAGGATACGCTGCTGAAAGCCGCTCGGTTTCTGAACTCGGTGCAGGCGTCCCCTCGCTCCGGACAGTTCGGCTACATGCCCGGCCAGCACCCCAAGGTGACCATGACGGCGGAAGGTCTGCTCTGCCGTCAGTATTCGGGCTGGCGGCACAACAACCCCGCCATGCGCAACGGCGTGGAATGGCTGCTCAAAAACCATCCGCCTCGCCGTCAAAGCCCGAACATGTACTACTGGTACTATGGCACGCAGGCCATGCACCACATGGGCGGCTCCTCTTGGAATGAATGGAATGACGCAATGCGAGATCTGCTCGTCTCAATGCAGTCTCGCAAGGGCCACGAAGCGGGCAGTTGGACGCCGGGCGGCGGGCACGATGCTCAGGGCGGCAGGCTCTACATGACCGCCTTGGCCGTCTGCACGCTGGAGGTTTACTATCGGCATCTGCCTCTGTACCGGCGAACGGCAGGCGATTGAACAAGGACGCGACTGCATCACGGACGTATCGGAACTGCCCGACGAGTGTCCCGTGCTCATCGGCCCAGTGCCCCTGGAGTTGATGGATTTTGTCGTAGATCCTGGCGGACAACGCCTGATTGGCAATCCGGCCCACGGCGGCGAGCAGATGATCGAGATCTATTGATAACACGGTCGCGTTCCGACTTCTCGCCAAACAGGAATGCTTGAGATGTGTCTGAAATCGGCTCCCATCGTCCCCAAGAGAGCGCTCCATTGCCTCCTTCTCGCCACGCTGCTGGTTTCTCCGAAATCCGTCTCGGCGGATGACGGGCCAGAGCCGACTGCTCCGCCGAATATCCTGCTCATCACGGCGGACAACTTGGGCTATGGCGACCTGCCGTGCTTCAATCCTCAGTCTCCCATCAAGACGCCGAATTTAGATCGCCTGGCCGCCGAAGGGGCGAAGCTCACGAGCTTCTACACGGCGTCTCCGACGTGCACGGTTTCGCGAGCCTGCCTGCTGACGGGTCGCCTTCCCCAGCGTCATGGTCTGACTCAGCAGTTGCCGGGCCTCGAGGGCAATTACGGCGCGGGGCTCGATCCGAAAGAGATTCTCCTTCCGCAAATCCTGAAAACCGCCCCCATCCCCTACGCCACCGGGTGCTTCGGCAAGTGGAACATCGGTTTCGCCGCAAGCTCTCGACCCACGGAACGCGGATTCGATGAGTTCATCGGCCATGCCTCGGGAAATATGGACTACTTCCATCACGTCTATAGCGGCAAGCATGATCTTTACCAGGGGACGCAAGAACTGCACGCCGACGGCAAGTACTCCACGGATTTGTTTGCCGAAGCGGCGGCCGATTTCATCCGGCGCAAATCGCAAGCCGGGCAGCCGTGGTTTTGTTATTTGCCGTTCAACGCTCCACACTTTCCCAATGCAAAGAACAAGCAGCCCGGCCAACCGGTCCGTTGGCAAGCTCCCAAGCGGGCCTTCGAAGCTTACGGCATGTCGCCCGATGAACCCGATCCGCTCAAACGATATGCGGCCGTCGTGACGGCGCTGGACGAAGGCCTTGGACGCGTTCTGGAAACTTTAGCAGCCTTGAACGTCGCGGAGCACACGCTGGTGTTCTTTTATTCAGACAACGGGGCGTTTCGGCTCGGTCGCACCGGGCTGGACGTCGGTTCCAATTCGCCGCTGCGAGCAGGCGGCGTGACCTGTTGGGAAGGCGGGCTCCGCGTGGCGGCGCTGGCGCGCTGGCCAGGACGCATCAAACCGGGTTCCGTGATCTCCGAACCGTGCTGGTCTCCCGACTTGTTGGTCTCTTTCGCAAAACTTGCCGGGGCGGAGCTTCCCCAGGGCTTGGTTTACGACGGGCGAGACATCCTGCCCGTACTGACTCGCGGCGCCAAGTCGCCTCACGCTTCTTTCCATTTTCGCTACGGCAAGCATGCGGCGCTTCGCCAAGGCGACTGGAAGATTGTCCGCGAGAAGCCAGAGCAGCCCTGGCAGCTTTTCAATTTGGCGAGCGACTTGGGAGAGACAACGAACCTGGCCGGCGAACATCCCCGCCAGCTTGAAGATCTTCAGGCCGCCTTTGCAGACTGGGAAGCGTCTTTTCAAAGAGGCCAATCCGCCTTACAAGCTGAGCGGCGGGATTAACAACGACAGTAGATAGCGCTGCGGCTGATTGCGGACGAAACGTACCGCGCGGACGGGAGCTTCGACGGCCGCTCGCCCCTACTCAGGTAAACAGCTCTTCGACCGCCTGGCCGCCGTCAACGATCTTGATGGGCCGCCCGATGGCACTCATATTCTCGCGGTCGGCGTCGATGCCCAGGCTCTTGTAAAACGTGCGGAACAGGTCGACCGCCGAGACGGGGCGGTCTTCCACGTCGACGCCGCCCGCATCGGTGCGGCCGATTACGCGTCCGCCGCGCACGCCTCCTCCGGCCAGCACGGCGGAAAACGCGCGCGGATAATGGTCTCGGCCGCCGCGAGGGTTGATCCGCGGCGTACGGCCGAATTCGCCCATCCAAATCACCAGCGTTTTGTCCAGCATGCCTCGCGACTTCAGGTCATTGATCAAATAGGCGAAGGGCTGATCCAACTCGCCGCTCAGTGCGCCGACGCGAGTGAAGTTGTCCTGGTGCGTGTCCCAATTGCCCAGACCGACTTCAACGAACGTCACGCCCGCCTCGACCAATCGCCGAGCCAGCAGGCAGCCGGCGCCGAAATTGGTCTTGCCGTAAGCTTCGCGCATGGCTTCCGGTTCACGGCTCAAGTCGAAGGCCGCCATCTGCGGACTGAGCACCATCTGCGAGGCCTTCTTGTACAGCCCGCGGTGTTCCGCCGTTTCGGTCGCGGCCGCGCCGCTCGCGGCGGATTCGAGGTTGTCAAGCAAACCGAGCCGCCGTTGATACCGCGCGGTATCGGTGGCCGGTTGGACGTTGTCAGGCAGACGATCGGGACTCGGCACGGAGAACGGGTTATAGTCCGCCCCCAGCAGGCCGCCGGCGCCTGCGCTGACGAATCTCGGTCCGATGCGGACGAATGACGGCAGTTCGGCGTCCAGACGGCCCAGTTCGCGCGAGACGACCGATCCGAACGTCGGGTGATGGACGCTGGCCGTCGGTACGTAAGACGTGTGCAACAGGAACGTCGCCCGCGGATGATTGCCTTCTTTCGTCGTCATCGAGCGAATCACGGCCAGATCGCCAGCCGTCTTAGCCACGTGCGGAAGGTTGTCCGCGAACTGCAGGCCCGGCACGGCGGTGGCGATAGCTTTCGTTTCACCGCCGTTTTCATGGCCCGGTTTCGGATCGAAGGTTTCGAACTGGCTTGGGCCGCCTTGCATCCAGAGCAAGATGCAGGACATGCCGCGGCTTCGCAGTTCGTCGGCTCGAGCGCCGACCGCATCGGTCCAGTGAGCCGCGCCCGCGGCCAGTCCGGCAACTGAGACTCCGCGCAGGAAATCTCGTCGGCCGATCACGCCGTTGCGGTTAATAGTCACGCGCATTTGCCGATTGAACTTGAAATCCATGAATCTGTTCCTTCAATTGCGGTGCAGGAATTCCGCGCTGTTGATCAATGCCCAGAAAATGTCTTCGAAAGCGGCCGCCCGGTCGCCGGCGCCGCGCACGTAGTCGCGGCAGACGGCCAGTTCTTTCTCGTTCGGTTCGCGGGCCAGGCACCGCAGGTAAAGTTCTTCGGCCACTTCGTCGTCATCACTGACTTGCGTGACGAGTCGGTCCAACTCCGAATTGCGGTTGCGTGCGTTGATGCCGCGGTTCACCTGCGGAGAGTTCATCAGCAGCAAGGCCTGGGGGATGGAGCCGCTGATCTCGTCGCGCCGGTCGCTCGGGTCGTAACCGAACACGCCGGCAAACTGCGCTCGCGGCCCGCCGATGCGGTAAGGCCCGGCGCCGCGCCGTTGCGGAGCCGTTGCCTGCGCGTCGGCGCCCAAGGCGGCGAACAGACTGTCGTAGATCTGGTCGCTGCGCAGCGGCTGCGGACAATTGGCCGTGAACGGAAGCTGGTCGGGATTGCGGCGCGGGCGGCTTTCGCGCTGATAGGCCTGCGTGGCAAGGATGGTGCGGAACAACTCTTTGACGTCGTACTTGCTGGCAATGAACTGCTCGGCCAGGTAGTCCATCGTGGCCGGGGCAGAACATTTCCGGTCCGGCCCCAGATCGTCAACCGGCTCATAAAACCCTTCGCCGACCAGTTCCGCCCAGATGCGGTTGACGAAGGCCTTGGCGAACCAGGGATTGCTCGGGCTGGTCATCCAATTGGCCAGCGATTGGCGGCGCTCCAAATCGGATTTCCCGAGCTCGATCGACTCGCCCGTGACGAAGAACGACGGCGTCATCAGCGTGCCTTGCGAACTGGGATCGTTCAAGTCAGGCATATAGTGTTCCAACGCTCCGCGACCGGGCATGCCCGGCGCTCGGCGGGCGCGGCCGGAATCGAACGAGGCGATCTCAAAGCTGAGCGCGCCGTCGCCACGCTTCGGCCGCAGTTGAACGCGCGGGAAGAATGCCGCCAGTTCGTGGAACTGTTGGCGCTTCCAGCGATCGGTCGGATGATCGTGACATTGGGCGCATTGAATTTGCACGCCCAGAAGAATTCGCGACATCTCCGCAGTCACGTCGTTCGGGTCGGCCATTTGGGCCATGATGATCGCCGTGCGGCCTTGTTCGCGAATATCGCCGACGGCCGTAACGAACGAACGCGCAATGGCGTCCCAAGGCGCGTTGGCATTGAATCTTTCCGTCAGGTAATCCTCAGCGCCGGGCGCGGCGATCAAGGCGCGCTCGTCGCTGCGGCGGTAGAAGATCACGTCTCGCCAGTAGCGCGCCCAATTGCGCCCAAAGCCTGCTTGGGCCAGCAGGCGTTCAACCTGGGCCGAGCGTTTGTTTGCGGAGCGGTCCAGGGCGAAGGCCGTGATCTCGGCCGGAGACGGCGGCCGCCCAACCAGGTCGAGCGTCACGCGCCGCAGGAACGTTTCGTCGCCGGCAAGCGGCGCGAGTTCAACCGTTCCGCCCGCCGAGGTCTGAAACACCTCCTCAGACAACAACGCGTCGACCTTTGCCGCCGCCTGGCGATAGCCGGGCTCCGCGGCCGGCGCAAGGCCTGTCAGCAAGCTGCAAAGAGCCAGGGCGGAGAGCAGAAAGCGGGACATCAGACAAGCTCCTCAATAGTCGAACCTCATTCCAGGGCGTGCAGCGGCCCGGGACAGCTTCGGTTCGCGATCGACGCCAGGAATCTAGTGACGAAAAGCAGCAGCCTGCGTTTTGCACGGCAAGCGGGCGAGGCTCGAGCGAAATGCAGACGTCACGGTATTGTCCGTCCTCCACCCGTCCATTGAACCCCGCCGAGCGCCGGAGGTTCCGCGGACGCTCCTAATTTTTTTCTTGACGACCAGCGGGCGGCGAGCGGTCTGCAGCGTGCGTCGCAGTCTTCTCGGTCGTTCTGAAGCGGTTGATCGTCGCAAACGGAACGCCGGGGCAGTCGAATCCTGAACTCCACGACGCAAGTAGTTGACATACGGCAAGTTAAAGGAACCCGCCCCGGGGGGACGGCTGTATGCTAGCTTTTTAATGGACGCGGCTCATCCATCATAAACCCGAGCGACGGTTGCCGCGCTGCTCCGCAATTCGCCCTGTGACCCGCTAGCTCGCTCGTTAGACGCCTCAAATCGACCGGCCAGCGCGCCGAGGGGAGGATCGGTGACTTCTTCCGGAACTCTCCAAGCGGCCTGGAACTGGTTCATTCCCGACGCACTACGCGCCGACCCGGATCGCATGCGCCAAGCCAACCGAGTGTTGGCCTTCTCGTGCGCGATGATGATTTGGGTTCCGATCTTCAGCGGCATCTACTTCGCGCTTCATGCGCCGAAGTGCGCCTTGATCGTGGAGACGGCCGGCCTGCTGTTGGTCTTCATCGCACTGATGCAACGCCTTACCGGGTCGCCGACGGTGGCGGGCAATGCGCTGATATTGCTGGCGTTTTCCGTCTACACCGGGATCGGCGTATTCTCAGGCGGTCATTACGCGCCGTCGCTGTTATGGTACGTTTCGGTTCCTGTTATCGCGGTGCTGCTGGTTGGCATTCGCTGGGGCGTGTTCTGGGCGCTGGCGTCCGCGCTTGCCGCCACGGCGTTTTACCTGGCGCATCAGGCGGGTTATCGCTTTCCTCAGGAGCTCTCTCGCGAGGGGTTGGCTTTCGTGCAGTTCGCGGGACTGGCGGGGCTGATCGGTTGCATATTGCTGCTCACTCTGGTGTTCAAGACTCTGGAGACGCAGGCGCAACGCGACCTGGAAACGGCCTTGCACCGCGCCGAGGCGGCCGATCGGGCCAAAAGCGAATTCCTGGCCAATATGAGCCACGAAATTCGCACGCCCATGACCGCCATCCTGGGATACGCCGAGGTTTTGCTGAGCGAAGCCAGTCGCGCGACCAGGCCGTTGGACCCGAACGAACTGCTGGGACATCTGCAAACGATCCAACGCAACGGCGCACATCTGCTGCAAGTCATCAATGACATTCTCGACTTGTCGAAGATCGAGGCGGGCAAGCTGGAAGTGGAACGCGTCCCTTGCTCGCCGCGGCAGGCGGTCGGCGAAGTCGTGGCGCTGATGCGGGTCCGGGCCGAAGCCAAGGGGCTGGAACTGCAGGAACAATACGCGGGCGCTATTCCCGATGTCATCTCAAGCGACCCGACGCGGTTGCGGCAAATCCTGCTCAACCTTGTCGGCAATGCATTGAAATTCACCGAGCAGGGCGGCGTGCTGCTGGTGACGCGCTTTCCCGCGGGTCCCGACGACCGACGCTTGCAGTTTGAAGTCATCGATACCGGCATCGGCATGTCCCAGGACCAGATCGAGCGCTCGTTCGTTCCGTTCAGCCAGGCCGATTACTCGACCACGCGGCGTTTCGGCGGCACGGGGCTTGGGTTGGCGATCAGCAAGCGTCTGGCGGAAATGCTGGACGGCGAAATCGCGATCGAAAGTCGCCTGGGCGAAGGCTCCACGGTGCGCGTAAGTCTGCCAGTCGAAGGTCCGCCCGACGATCCGCCGGCGGCCGACGCGCAGCATGTACCGCCGCCGTCTGCAGAACCGAGCGCCGCCCGCCGGCTCAATTGCCGGATTTTGCTGGCAGAAGACGCGCCGGACAATCAACGCTTGCTGACGCACGTGCTCGGTCGCGAAGGCGCCGAGGTCTCCGTCGTCTCCGACGGGCAGGCTGCGTTCGAACTGGCTCTGAAGGAGCAACGGCAAGGCGCGCCGTTCGACGTGATCCTGATGGACGTGCAAATGCCCGTTCTCGGCGGCTGCGAGGCCGCGCGCCGTCTCCGCGAGCAAGACTATGCACGGCCTATTATTGCACTCACCGCGCACGCAGCGCCGCAAGAACGGCAGAACTGCCTGGACGCCGGATGCGACGACTGCGCCGTCAAGCCGCTCGACCGCGCGGCGCTGCTGGCCGCGATCGAACGGCAGTTGCGCAATTTCAGATCGAACGAAGCGCCGCTACGTTAGGCCTGCCGAGCAGACCGCGGCGTCATTCCACCGTCACGCTCTTGGCCAGGTTGCGCGGCTTGTCGACGTCGCAGCCGCGGAGCACGGCAATGTGGTAGGCCAGAAGCTGCAGCGGCACGCTGGTGACGATCGGCTGCAGGAAATCTTCCGTTGAAGGAATCAGGATCACATCGTCCGCCAGCTCCGCGGCCCGCGCGCCGGCTTCGCACGTGACGGCGATCACCGGTCCGCCGCGGGCCTTGATTTCCTCCATGTTCGACATCACCTTGTCGAACACCGGCCCTTGCGGAATGAGAAATACGCTGGGCGTGTGTTCGTCGACCAGGGCGATCGGGCCGTGCTTCATCTCGGCCGCCGGGTAGCCCTCGGCGTGGATGTAGCTGATTTCCTTGAGCTTGAGCGCCCCTTCCAACGCGGTCGGAAAGTTGAACTGCCGGCCCAGGTAGAGGAAGTTGTTGCAGTGCGAGTATTTGGCGGCGATCCTCCGCACGTCGTCGTCGCACTGCAAGGCCTGGGCGACCAGTTCGGGCAGTTGCTGCAACTGCTCGATGACGTGCATGCCTTGCGCGTGGTTCAAGTGCCGCAGCCGGCCGAAGTACAAGGCCAGCATGGTCAGCGCCGCACATTGCGACGTGAAGGCCTTGGTCGATGCCACGCCGATCTCGGGCCCGGCGTGGAGGTAAATGCCGCCGTCGGCCTCTTGGGCGATGGTGCTGCCCACCACGTTGCAGATGGCCAGCGTCGGGTGCCCCTGGCGTTTCATCTCGCGCAAGGCCGCCAGCGTATCGGCCGTTTCGCCGCTCTGCGTGATGGCAAATACTAACGTGCGGCTGTCGACCGGCGGATTGCGGTAACGCAGTTCGCTGGCGTATTCCACTTCAACCGGGATGCGGGCGAACTGCTCGATCAGATATTCGCCCACCAGCGCCGCGTGCCAACTGGTGCCGCAAGCCGTGAGCAGGATCCGATCGATCGAACGGAGTTGTTGCGGCGAGAGATTCAATCCGCCGAAGTGCGCCGTGGCGTCGTCAACGCTTAAGCGGCCGCGCATCGTGTTCCGCAGCGTTTCCGGCTGCTCGAAAATCTCCTTGAGCATGTAATGCTCGTAACCGCCGCGGTCGACGTCGGCCGAGCCGATGGCCAATTCCTGCACGGCGTGAGCCACCTCGCCCTGATCTCGGTGGATGACGCGCAGCGAGTCGGCGGTGATCACGGCCAGTTCGTTATCGGCGAGGTAGACGATCTTGTCCGTGTAGCCGACCAGCGGCGAAGAATCGCTGGCCAAAAAGTGCTCGTGCTCTCCCACGCCCACCACCAACGGGCTGCCCAAGCGGGCGGCGATCAGCACCTCGGGATAATCGCGAAACACAATCCCCAGGCCGTACGTGCCTTGCAGTTTGCCCAGCGCCGCCGTGACTGCGGCCACAAGCGGAGCGTAACCAGCGGCTGCCATCTCGCGAGGGCCGGCCGCCTCGGAATCGCTCTCCAACTGCTTCTCCAGGCAGCGCGCGATCAAATGGGCGATCACTTCGCTGTCGGTGGCCGAATGGAAAACGTAACCCTGGCTTTCCAGTCGTTGCTTGAGCGATTGATAATTCTCGATTACGCCGTTGTGGACGATGGCCAGCACGCCGTTGCCGCCGACGTGCGGATGAGCGTTTTCATCGGTGGCGGCGCCATGGGTGGCCCAGCGAGTATGGCCGATGCCGGTTTTGCCTTCCACGGGCGTTTCCGCCAGCCGGCCCGTCAGCTGGTCCAGCCGGCCCGCCGCTTTGACGGTCGCCAGCCCGGCGTGAGGCCCGACCGTGACGACGCCCGAACTGTCGTAGCCCCGATATTCCAACCGGCGCAAGCCGCGGACCAGATACTCGGCCGCCTGGCGCCGTCCGACATAACCGACAATACCGCACATAGATAAAAACCCTCCTGGCAATTCTACGCCACAAACCGGCTCGGGCGAGCTTAGCACAACACGACCCTACGCGGCGAGGCGAACTTTCACCGCGTAGGCGCTTGGCGAAAACTACCCGCAAGCTGGCTTGGCGCGTTGGCGCACGAGAAAAATAGAGTGCCCCCTCGGCGTTCCATTCAGAATCGGAGGGCGTCTCTCGCAGCGCCGCCGGACGATCTTACCGCACCGTCCAGACTCTTGGGACTCGCTTCACTGCCCCGCGGGCGGCGGTTGGTCCGCGTCGTAGTAGCGGATATTGACGACGGCCAGCAACTGCCCGACGTTAGCGCGGACTTCCTCCAGGTTCTCCTCGATGATCCGGCCGGCCCCGGTCCCCGCGCCGGCGCCCGGCGCTGCGGACATCATGGCGCGAGGCGCGACTTCTTCCGCGTAGAAGGCGGCGGTGATTAAGCCGATTTGATCGGTGAACTGCTGGCGGGCCGCTAGCGACTGATCGGCGTCAACCACCGTGAACTGCGCCATTTTTCCCTGCTGGCCCGTCTTGGTGACGAAACCGCGAATGGCAAACAGCCCGGGGCGGCGCTGCCGGCGTTGGCGCGGAGAGTTGGGGTCGAGAATCCAGGCCCGGGCATCGTTCAGGTTGACGTGCTTGCCGATGATCTCCGTGGCCAGGCCCTTATCTGCCTGCGGGTCTGCGACGGTAATCGGGTTCTCTTTTTCGAGGTTCGTATTCAAGCCGTCGACCAGCAGCCGCATCAGCCGACGCTGGCCGCTGCGGTTTTCCACCCAGATTTCATATACCTCTCCCTTGTGCAGTGGCACGAAGTAGTCGTTGCCGCGGAACTGTCCCGTACGGTTTTTGCCGCCGACCATGATCCACACGCGGTAGGGAAAGTTCGAGTCGCTGAGCGGGTGCGGGCCCTTGGACAATTGGTCCAGGCGATCGACGACCAGATCTGCCTGGGGACGCGGCGGTTTGTCATCGGCAGGCGGCACGAACGCATAGTCGTCGCGGCGCAGCGCCGCGCTTTTGCCAAGCATGGCCCACTCCGACTCGTTGAGCCAGGCCGTGCCGCCGACGGATGCCGCCACGTCGTTCTCATTGGTCTCGATCAATTGGCAGCGGAGGCTGAGCATGCGTCCTGCACGGCCGCGCAGCATGCCGACGGCGACAGCCGGCATGCCGCCGGCGCGCTCGCCAAGCTCCTTGAGCGCTTCGCCCGAGCCGAGATCGGCCAGCGAGAATTGCTGGGCCTGCAGCGCCTGCTGCAGGCGGCGGCGATTCACCACTTTGAATCGCTCATTCTGCTCGCGCACCAGTCCATCTTCAAGTTGTTCGGCGCAATAGCGTCCCAGCAGGCCGTAATCGGCGCCGAGCAGCTCGCCCAGCTTGGTGTCATTGGTGAATTCGAGCACGCCGACCTTGTCCAGCTTGCGGCTGGCGGCGGCATCGCCCAGTTGTTCGGCCATGTCGATCAGAACTTGCGAGAGCTTTTGCGGCGTGAGGTACATCACGACCGGCGTTCCCGGCGTACCGAGGCCGACTTTGCGCACGGGCGTTTGCCGCCCGGAGAGCTGCTGCCGCGCCGTTTGCGTGACATTGTCGAACACATAGCGGTTCAGCTCGTCGATGTCGACTTCGCCGTTGCTGTCGCCGTCAGCGTGTCCTTGCAGCCCCTGGTTGAGCCAATAGCTGAACAGCGACTGCTTTTTCTCGCTCCAGATCTGGCTCGGTTGATCGGCGGTGGAACTGGCCAGCGTGACAACGCCTTCCAGACGTTCGAACAGGTTCAAATCCTGCGGACCCAGGTTGGCCTCGCCTTCCCCTTTGGCCGAGCCGGCATGACAAGCGTCGAGAATCAGTAGTTTTAATCCGGCCTGGCAGCGAGCGATTTGATCTCGAAACCAGGCGACCGGCACGCCCGTGCCATTCAAATCGGCCGGGTCAACGTCGAGCGGCGCCAGGTACATCGTGCCGTCAGCCGAGCGAAAGCCGTGGCCGCTGAAGTAGACGATCACCGTATCGTCCGGTTTGCGGTCTGCCAGCCACTCGGGCAGCCGGGACATCAGCGTCTGCCGCAGCGGTTGAATCGAAGCCGCCGGCGCGGTATCCGAGATCTCCCACACCTCGTCAAAGCTGCCGCGCGTGCGCAGCGTATGGGCCAAACGTTGCACGTCATTGCCAATGAAGGCCAGCGGTTGAACCTTTTGATACTTCTCCACGCCGATCAGCATGGCCGCTTGCCGACCTGAAGGTTTGTGCGGCGCTTCGGGCGTCTGGCCCAACGCCTTTGAGGCCAGCGAGGCCGTTGCGACGCACAGCGATAGATAAACGCACGCAACTCGCCGACGAGCCATGAAGTGCCGGTTGTCGTTCATGCTTGATTTCCTTGAGAAGCCGATTCGTCCTGACGAACAAACGATTGCCGAGAAAGACGCCACAAACGAGACAAGAACGAGCGGAGACGCAGCGGCGCCAAAATTCCCGAGAACCTTGGTCGCCGTCATCTATCAATATCCCGTTCAATTCGGACCGATCAACACGAACGTTCCCCAAAAGTAAGGATTCTGCCATTTCTCCTGTTGGCGCACCCAGCGTTTAGCCTCCAGCAGCGCACGGGCATAATCGGGCGGTTGGCCTTGTCCTTCAGCGCGGGCGAGCGTGCGACAGTACATGCCGATCAGGCTGGCGGCCGCCTCGTCGTCCACCAGCCAGTTGCTCGCCGTCACGCGTCGGGCGCCTGCCACCAGAAATCCGCGAGACAACGCCCACACGCCCTCGCCTTGTTGCTGCGGGCCGAAATTGGTCTGGCACGCACTGAGGATCGCCAGCTCGCAGCTCTTCAGGTTCAACTCGTAGATTTCCGGCAGCGTCAAGAAGCCGTCGTTGGCGGGCTCGTCGCCGCCGGGCGTAAGCGCCAGCGCGCCGAAGAAGTTGCCGAGCGACTGCTCCGCCAAACCGTGGCAGGCCAGGTGGATCAGCCGCCCCTTGGCTGCGCCTGCCCGCACGGCCGCTTCGGTGGCGGCTTGCTTTCGCAATTCAGACACCGGAACGCCTTGGCGTTGAAAGGCTTCGGCGACCCACTGCGATTCGAGCTCTGAATACGGCAGCGGCGTCAGGGCGCCTCCGGCTGCGCGATAGCGGCTGCGCGGCTGCAGCTCTTGCAAGCCGCTTTCCGCCGGGGCGCCAGCGGCCGGATAAGCCGGATCCGCCGCCGTCAACACGGGCGATTCGCTCTGGCCGGCCGGCGCAGCTCGCTCGGCTAGGTTGTACAGCACTGTGGCCGACGGAGCATAGAACACCGCAACCGACAGGTCGAGCAGGTAGCGAGGGGGCTCGCTGGGATCGACGATGAGCGTTTCCAACGGCAGCCACGCCAAGGCGCCGTCGGGCGCCACAACCAGCTTCTTTATCTTGCCTCGCGAGAGTGCGTCGCGTTCGGCTTCTGGAATCAGCAGTTTCCACAAGGCAAACAGCGCCGCGACCGTCTGCGGCGTAAGTCGCGGCGAGGCCAACTGCGCCGCCACGCCTCGGCCGTTCTCGCCCGCGCAAATGGAGCGCAGTCGCGCGGCGGTGAGCGGTCCGGCATCGACGCCCAACGGGCCCGCCAGCTCGGCAGAGACTTTCAACTCGCTCAGTCGGGCGGACTGCGGACCGACCGTCAGCACATAGCCGCCGTTTTCGCCGAACAGATACGCCAGCAGCAGCCCGTCGGAACCGACCAGCTTTCGCCGCACCTGGCTCAAGCGGGGCGGTTCGCCTCCGACGGAAAGCAGATTGCGATACACGGGACTGTTGCCGCGCTGATCGCGGTAGAAGTCGTACAGCCGCGACCTCGTTGCGGCGAGTTCCGCCAGTAGTTCCTCCCCGCGTTTCTGTCTCTCGTCGGAGTTTGCCTGGGAAGCGCTCGCTTGGTAATCGCTCAATTGGCGTTCCTTGGCGGCGACATCGCCCTGCAATTCCATCTCGCGGCGCCGCAGCCGCTCTCGTTCGGCCGGCGGGCGGCCGATCTGCAAGTCGACGGCCCCCAGGTTCATCTCGTCGAGCAACGAACGAGCCCGGCTCCGCTCAATGGCAGACAGCGCCTCGCCCAGGTCGCCCAGTTCGAGCTGCCACGCGACCATCCGCTCGAACGCCCCGCTGAAGCGGCCGAAGAACTCGGCCCGCTCCTGCTCGGCGCCGGAGCTCAGCCCGCGCTGCTGTTCCGCCAGGTCCAAAGCGTGGCGCAGATCGGCCACGGCTTCGCTCCGCTGGCCGAGTTTCCAGGCGATCTGGGCGCGGAGCTCGTAGCTATCGAATCGTTCGACGGGACTCACCTGAGCATGGTCTCGAAGCAAGATCGCTCGGTCGACGAACTCCTCGGCTTCTGCATCGCGTCCAAGCTCGTGATAGAAGCTGGCCAGGCTCTGCAGGCTGGCCGCTACGTCGGGATGAGTGGGGCCGAGCGCTCGCTGGCGGATCGCCAGGGCCTGCTTGTATAGCGTCTCGGCTTCGGCGTCTTTCTGCTGCTTGTGGTAGAGCCACGCCAGGTTGTTGAGGCTCAAGGCCGTGTTCGGGTGCTCCGGACCAAGAGACCTCATCTTCGCTTCCAGCGCGCGCCGGCTGAACTTCTCTGCCGCTGCGAAATCTCCCTGTTGTTTGTACAACACGCCGAGGTTGCTCAGGCAAGTGGCCGTGGCAGGGTGGTCCGGCGGCAGCGTCTTCTCCCACAGCGCCAACGCCTCGAGAAACAGCGGTTCGGCCTCGGCGTAGCGTCGCTCTTTCTCATACAGGGCGGCCAGGTTGTGCATCGCCGTCATGGTGTCGGGATGTTCCGGCGGCAACGTCTGCCGGGCGATGGCCAGCGATCGCTTGTAAAGCGGCTCCGCTTCCGCGTAACGCCCCTGACGTTCGTACAAAATGCCTAGCTGGTTCAAGCGCAACGAGAATTCGAACTGCTGCCTGCGGGGAGCCCGGGCGTAGATGGCCAGCGACTGTTTAAAGAGAGGCTCGGCTTCGCCGTAACGGCCCAGGTGCTGATAGAGTTGCGCCAGCCCGCCAAGAGCGAGCGCAATGTCCGGGTGATTCGCCGGCAAGATCTTTTGCCGGAGCTCCAGAGTCCGTTGGAAGAGCGATTCCGCTTCCAGGTAGCGCCCCTGGTGATCGCAAAGCCGGGCCAGAACGTTCAGACAACTCGCCGTTTCGACATGGTGAGAACCTGGCGACTTTTCGTAAATCGCGAGCGCCCGCCGGACGCACGGTTCCGCCTCGGCATAGCGGCCTTGATGATCGTAAATCAGCCCCAGGTTCTTCAGTGCGTGGGCGAGCTGGCGGGAGTCCGCCGGCAGCACTTTCGTTCCCATTTCCACGGCGCGCTTGGCCGTGGTTTCAGCCGCAGAAAACCGGCCCAGCCTGTCGTAGATCAAGGCCAGGTTATCGAGGCTTTGGGCAATATCCGCATGCTCGGCAGGCAGTTCTCGCTCGCGCAGGGCCAGCGCCTTCGCAAACAACGACTCGGCCTCGGGATACCGCTCCTGGGCCTCGCAGGCGACGCCTTCGGCGTTCAGCGCGCGTGCGACGAGCAGCGGTTCGGCGGGCGTCTTTGCTTCGGCCAGCGTCACCAATTCTTGCGCCGTTCGTTCCGCATCTTTGAAACGCCCCGCCTTCTGCTGCGAGAAGAATTGCTTCCACAGATCTTCCCACGTGGCGCCGCGCACCGCGGCGGGCTCCGGCACGGTCGATGCCAGAGTGAAAACAAACAGTACAAAGGAAATCGATCGTCTCATCGCTGCTTGGAGCCCCAAAGTCTTGACCGCTTGCCGCGCGCAGAAATGCCGACTCTTAAGGTCTGAGCAAGGCGGGCGGGCGGCAGTAGTCTACATAGGAAGGTTCGTGCCCTTTGAGTTCCACCGCTTCCATTCCCTCCTGGCGGCGCTGATCGTTGATTTTGCGCACCCGGGCGCGGAACGTCTCGGAATCGAAGTAGTTTTTCATATCCCGCGTGCAATCGGCGCCGGCTTGTTTCACGTCGACCGGTTCCTGCGCCTTGAGCAGCGTATTCAGCAGGTAGTAACTCATCACGCTCATCGGATCGTTGTCGGCTGCTTTTTGCACCTTGAGTTGCTCGAAGAAAGCGGTCAGCGCGATCGAAGCCGGCTCCTGGTCTTCAGGGCGGCCCGAATTGGCGTGCGAGCTGAGAGCCGTTTGCGCCGCGCGGCAAGCCGTCAACAAGGCGGTGTCGGGCTGGCCGATATCTTTCAGCCGACCGACTTCGCCTGACAGAAAATCAAACCGCGGGGCTTCGGTCGCTTCGGACTCGCCTTTGCCTAATCCTTTTTCCTGCGTGGCGAAGCCTCCGGAGAAGCACGAATCGAGCACCACGATCACCCGGCGTCCGGAGAGCGCTTGCAGCCAACGGGCGAATAGATCGTCGCTGACGGCCGTGGCGCGCATCAGCACGCCGTTGGCCTGGCGATAATTGCCCTGGTTGATTGTTCTGACGCCGGCCCGCTGCAATGCGTTCCAAGCCTCATCGACTCGGCGGTTCACCTCGGCATCGACCGGTTTTTTTTCTTCCACCAACTTGGCGCGCGCATACAGGCAGTCGACGTCGACGGCGTCGCAGGGGATCAGCAATTCGTCCAGCTCGTCGGCTTCGTCGCCGTTGTCATCAGGGATCTGTGCGCCGTGGCCGGAAAAGTAGATCACGACCGTATCGCCCTGACGCGAGACCGAAGGCAGCCACTCGGTCACCGCCGATTGCAGGTTCTTGCGCGAAGCGTCCTTCCCGATGAACGCCTTCGAAGCCGTCAGGCCGCCGACTTTCTCCAGGCAAGAGGCGATCATCGCGGCGTCGACAGCGCAGTTGGGCAGGTCATTGTTCGCCTTATCACCGAAGGCCGCAACCTTGAGCGCGGTCATGTCATGCGCGCTGACTCCGAAGAAGATTCCGTACCGATTCTGCGGCGGCCGGGCGTTCGGGTTCGGGCCGCCGCGAGTGACGATTTCCAGCGAAACCTCCGACCAACTCTCGGCCGGCAGCGCTTGCCGCACTCGTTCGACGACGCCCGCCAGCGCTTCGCCGCTGACCGCGGAAAACCGTTGGCGGCGCGCCTCAGGACGCTCCAGTTCCGCAATCCGTTGCTTGGAGGCGATGACCTTCATCAGTTCCTTGCCGAACGGAGCGCCGACCGTCCAGCGGAAGACGTCGCCCGCGGCGGGAATCTGGATGCGCTGGCGAGCCTGCACGCGATTGTCAGTCTGCCCGGAGTTGGGAAACACCGCGTAGACCTGACCGTCGGCTTGCTTGTAGAGCACATACAAGTAAGCGTCTTGCTCGCTGACAACGTTCAACGTGATCTGTTCGCCCTCGTAGAACTCGCCGGAGCTGCCATCCACTTCAGCGTGGACGAAGAAGGCGGGCTGTTGCTGCTGGATCTGTTCGGGCGTCGCAGGCGGCCCGGTTTCCGGCGGCTGCGGCTGTTGCGCCAAAGCGGGCGCCACAGTCAATGCAGAAACGAAAAGCCAGGAGAGGACGGCGGGCAGCCGCAATCGGCGGATAGTTTCAGTCGTTGAACGCATCGTGACTCGCTTCGCTGAGAGCCGCGGGGAAACCTCGCTTCCGACACCGGAAATTTACCCGATTTGCAAACGTTATGCCGCCCGATCTTTGGCTTTTTGAATCGCGTTAAGAGCGGATTTCGGCGACGTTGGCAATGCCTGGCGTGCACGGTTTTGAGGCGTGAGTGTGCCAGGTCGCACGCGCGACGGGCGCCGCGTGGCTATTCGGGTGCGGTCATTCCCTCGATGCGACATGGCGTCTGGGCGTCGACTCCTGCAGGCATCCGCGAGTTTTGTGTTCCGGTCGAGGGCTATTGCCGGGCGGCCGCCTGCGCCGGCGGCGACTTGCCGGAGCCAACGCAAAACAGATGTTGTTCTCCGCGGAGGAGAATGCCATTGGAAACCGGAACGGGCGAACCGATGATCGACTCGCCCATGTCATTCTCAGACAACAACTCAAACTTGTCGTTGGCAATGCTCGCCACAAAGACCGTTCCATCCTCGCGCGGCGCATAAATCTTGTCTCCGGCGATCAGCGGCGAGGCGTAAAACTTGGTGCAATGCTTCGGAAAGGCGCCTTCCCAAATCGTCTTGCCGGAGGCGGGATCGATGCTCACGACCTCGCCACGGTCGCGGACGAGAATCACGCTCCCCTTATAAGCGGCGGGCGTCGGGACGAATGTGCCGACGTCCTTTCGCTCCCACGCATGACTGGTTTGCGTGACGTCGCCGCTTCCGCTCAGTCGAATCCCGTGGAGTCTTGGGATTCCCCGGTCGTTGCGGCCGTAGGCGATTACGGCCATATCGCCCACGATCACGGGCGTCGCAATGGCGGGCCATAAGGCGTTGGCGTCGGGATTGAAATCGCCGCACGACCAGGAAAGGCGCCCGTCGGCCGCATCGTGGATGGTCAGATGCTCGGCGCCCCAAACCAGGAGCGACTCCTTTCCCTGATACTGAATGACGAGCGGCGTGGCATAGCCGTGATCGCATTCGGTCGGCGTGGAGTAATTGCGAGCGACCTTCCATGCCAGCTCGCCCGTTTGCTTGTCGAATGCGGCCAACCAAGACTCGCCGTGATGCATACGAGCCATCACGACGTACTTGTCCGTCAGAACGGGCGACGTCCCATGATCCCAGAACAGCGTATCTTTGCCGAAACGCTCGACCAGATCGGCCTTCCAGCGCACCTTCCCGTCAAGTTCAACGGCCGCGAACGTGCCGCTCTTGAAGAACACGAACACGGCCTTGCCATCCGTCGCCGGCGAGGCGTTGCTTCCGGAACCGTTTCGATGCTTGCCCGGGTTTTCCTTGCCGAACACGGTTCGCCAGTTTTCGGCGCCGGTCAGGTCATACGAGATGAGCGCGTCATTCCCATCGACAGGCGAGGTCAGATAGATCGCCCCGTTGAGCACAATCGGCGTCGAACAGCCCTTGCCGGGCAACGCGGTGCGCCAGAGATAATTCTCTGCGCCAAACTCAACCGGATAGTTTCCCTTTTCAATGCTGCCGTTCGCCCGCGGCCCCCGCCACGAGGGCCAGTCCGCGGCGCCCTCGGCAAGGACGAATTGCGCCAAAAAGAGCGTCAACCACGCGGCAGCGAAGAGAATTCTATTTGTCACGTTGTCGAAATCCTTGAAACTCGGTTGTGGGGCGATCTGACGTCGCCAGTATACAACGGCCTGCCGCTGTGCGAAAAGCGCCGCAGCCGTTCAGCCATCGAGTTGGTGCGCAGAGGACTAATCCTGCGGTGTTGGACCTGATGATTTGCGGTTGGCAGGCCCGTAGTAGAGATTCTGGCAACGACGCACGAGCACGAAGACCTCGTCCAACGCTTCAAGAGCCTCGTCAAGATTCTCGACATGCAGCAGCGCGTCGTCCCCGCCCACTGCGAGTCTAGCCTGAAAGAGCTTGCGCAACGCAGCCAGCCCGGCTTCAGTACAACCGGCGGCGACGTAGTTGCCGTCTCCGCATTCCTCTTCGGACAGCTCAATGTCCGCCCGGGAGACTGTACGTTCCCATTCATCCGGTGGTATGTTTCTCATCCAATTGCCTCCGGGGCGAACTGAGGGCAGGGCATGCACGTTTTCGCTGGAGTCACGGCGT
>DASZUP010000660.1:0-8330 GCA_035547635.1 Pirellulales bacterium | reverse complement strand
GTCGATTTCGACGCCAGGCAGGTGATGGCGGCGTCGGTCGATTTCTCTCAGCAACCGATGGAACAAGCGTGTCGCACGATCCCGGCGCGAGCTGGCGTCGAACGGGTGCTGCGGACTATCGAGGAGTTGATCGAGGAAGCGATTGGCGCCGGCAAGAGCGAGGTGCTTGGCATCGGGTTGGGCGTGCCCGGTCCAATCGATGCCGAAGGAGGCATTTCGCGGCATTACAAGTTCATCCGCGGCTGGAGCGACGTGCCGATCGGTCCGCGGATCCGCGATCGCTTTGGTCTGCCGACGTTCGTCGAGAACAATCTGCGCTCGATGGCGCTGGGCGAGCTGTGGTGCGGCCAGGGCCGGGGCGCCAAACACCTGATTTGCTTGGGCATTCGCAGCGGGATTGGAACCGGCATTGTGGTCGATGGCAAGTTGCTGGCGGGCGCCCATAGCCTGGCCGGCGAGATCGGCCATTGGAAATGTCAGGAGCTGGCTGCATTCGGAAACGGCGCCGCCGAATTGACCGGCTGCGCCGCGTGCACGATTGAAGACGCCGCATCGATGACAGGCATCCTGGCCGAAGTTGCGGCCCGGTTGGCTGCCGGCCGCGCGAGCGCCCTGGGCGGTCCGGGAGACGCTCCCGCTGCTGCAGCGCTGGTGGCTGCCGCCCAAGCTGGCGATGAACTGGCATGGGAGCTGGTCGAGCAGGCGGCGCAAGTGCATGGCTGGGTAGTCCACCAATTGGCCACGCTGCTCGATCCCGAGTTGGTCGTTCTCGCCGGGCCGCTGGCCGAGAGCGACGCCTATTTGGAAGTCGTTCGCCAGGCGGCCGCCAGATCCAGCCCGGCGCCGTTGCGGGCAGCGATCGTGCGATCGACGTTAGGCGAATTCGCCGGCGCCATGGGCGCGGCCGCGTTGGCCTTTCATCATTGGAAGCCGCAACGATGACCACCGCGTTGTTGACGGCCGTGGGCGTATTATCGCTGGCCAGCTTCGTTCAAGGTCTGGCCGGCTTTGGCTTCGGACTGGTCGCGATGGCGATTTTGCCGTCGCTGGTCGGAATGGGAGAGGCCCAGGCCGTGGTCACGGTTGCGGGCATGACCGCGACGCTGACCAGAACCTTCATCTCGCTGCCGGACGTGCAGTGGAGCAGCGTTGGCCGGCTGTGGGTCGGGGCGGCCATCGGCGTGCCGCTGGGCTTCTCGTTGTTGACTGCAGCGGACCCGGCGCTGGTGATGCGGACGCTGGGCGCCGCCATTTGTGCGATGGTGCTGTTTGAAATCTTCGTCGCCCGCAGACGCGGACTCAGTTTGCCGACCTGGACCGGCTGGGGAGTCGGCCTGATGAGCGGGGCGTTGAGCGGAGCGTTCAACGTCGGCGGGCCGCCGTTGGTGGCTTACATTTACGACCGGCCCTGGACCAAGGAGCAGCAGGTCGCCACGCTCAACGGCATTTTCATCGGCGCCGGTTCCATTCGGCTGGGGATGCTCATCTGGCATGACCAGCTTCATTCCGGAACGCTGATGTCCGCCGCCTGGGCCGCCGCGCCGATGGCCGCCGCCATCGCCTTCGGCAACTGGCTGTTGAGCTATGTGCCGCAGCAGCGGCTTCGCAACGCCATCTACCTGGTCTTGCTGTTGCTGGGCGTTCGCTATTTGATTTTCGGCGGCTAAGCCGGCCATGCTCCCGAACTCGCGTATCTCGCTTCGGGGTAAATGCGTTATAGTCTCGCCCGACGAAACCGTGTGGCGGACCGAACCAACGTCAAGCAGGCGAGGAGTTGCGAAGGATGGAACTGGGTTTGCGAGGCAAGCGAGCGCTTGTCACCGGCGGAAGCCGCGGCATCGGCAGGGCGATTGTTCTCGAGCTCTCGAGAGAAGGCGCTAACGTCGCTTTCGTCGCTCGGGCGCCCGACGCATTGGAAGAAACGGCAGGTCTCGCCCGTGCGCACGGCGTCCAAGCGATCCCGATCCAAGCAGACGGCCATCGCGCCGAGGAGATTGAGCGGGCGATTGCCGTCGCCTTGAAAGGTCTGGGCGGACTCGACATCCTGGTGAACAATCTGGGCGACTCAAAGATGGGGCATGACTGGCGAACGAGCGACTCCGACTGGCAACAGATGCTGGATCTGGTGCTGTTGGCGACCGTTCGTTTCAGCCGGGCGGCCATCCCGCATTTGCAGGCGTCAGGCAACGGCCGGATCATCAACATTGCTTCAATCAACGGTCGAGAGCCGCCCGCCGGCCGCGGCGACTACAACGCCGCCAAAGCGGCCGTGCTGGCCTTTTCCAAGACGCTCTCTTTGGAACTGGCGCCGCAGGTGACCGTCAATTCGGTTTGCCCGGCACGTATCGATACGCCCCTCTGGCGCCGCATGGCGGAGGATCTTGCGCGCAGCCAGGGCGGCACGGTTGACGCCGTGCTGGAAGCGATCGGCAAGCGCGACGTGCCGCTGGGTCGGTTCGGCCGTCCCGACGAAGTCGCGGGGCTGGTGGCCTTTCTTGCCTCGGAACGCGCAAGCTTCATTACCGGGGCCGCCTACAATGTAGACGGCGGCCATGCGAAGAGCGCCGTCTGAGCCGCGGGGCACTGCCCGGCGATCTTTGCGCAAGGCTCGTAGCGGCGGCCGGAAAGTCCGTCGCTTGTCGTGGAATATTTGCCGCGAGAGTTGACGTTTGCTTGCCGTGACGTACGTTTCATTCGTATGGACCCAGGGGCTGCCCGCCCGCCGAGCGAAGGAAAACGCCGGCGCGGAAACCAACGAGTCTGCTCACACGGCGTGCCGCGGATTCGCGTTGAGCCTGGCGGCTTTCAGGCTGCCGACGAGCGGGATGCGATAGAGCGTTGAGCATTTCTCAATCCGGAACGGCACTTCCGCCCGCAGGAGTTCCGGCCTGCAACAACCGCAAACTGGCCCTCGTATCATGCGCAGTCTTGCCAGAGCTGTTTTCGCGCGCTCCATGCGCCGCGCCCGATGCGGGGCCGCCGCCGTCGAAGCGGCCATTTGCCTGCCGCTGCTGCTGTTGTTCATGTTGGGCGTCTGGGAAGTCGGCCGCATCGCCCACGTCCAGCAAATCCTTGCCAACGCGGCGCATGACGGCGCCCGGATCGCGTCGCAAGGCACGCTCAACGGCGTGCCCGTCACCGTCGGCGGCGTGCAGCAAGCCGTGCGAGATTATATGACCGCCGCGGGCCTGCCTGCGGCCGCCGTCAGCGGCGCCCAAATCACTTTTGTCAACAACAGCGCCAATACGTGGACCGACCCGACGGACGCACAGCCGCTCGACAAGTTCCAACTGAGCGTGAAGATTCCGTCGGGCGCCGCGTTCGACAGCCTGCGGTGGATATTGCTGCCCAGCGTAACCGGCGCCGACCAGATCAGCGCAACGACTCATTGGGTGTCGCTCAATGATTCGGAAGTGACCGTCGATACGCAGTTGCCTTATTGAGGAGTTCGATTGCCATGCCGCCCGCCGCTTCTCTCAGAAAAGTTTTTCGGCGGCGGCAGGGCGCCGCGTTGGTGGAAACCGCGCTGGTGTTGCCTCTCTGTCTGCTGTTCGTGCTCGGCGTCTTCGAATACAGCCGCTACCTGATGACGTTGCATCTGGCGACGAACGCGGCCCGGGAAGGCTGTCGCTACGCCGTGTCACACGTCCAGCCCGTCACCATTGACGGCACGACGCTGGGCAACTCCACGACCGACGTGACGAACGTGGTTTCCAACTATCTTGCCGGCCAGCAACTCAACTCGCAGGCCATCGACGTCTACCAGTCGGACTCGCTCGGCAATAACGTCGGCGTTTGGACGGAGGCGGCGGCCGGCCAGTACATCTGCGTCAAAGTGACCGGGACGTTCCAATCGGCCGTGCCGAATTTGATTTACATGTCGAGTTCGCTTCCCATACAGGCCCACGCCGTCATGGCATGCGAAGGCGATTGACGGCGGCGTCTCTTCGGACAACGGATCACTCACAGCCAGCTGCGGAGACTGAAATCATGAAACGATCCAATCGGCGGACGCGACGAGGCACGATTCTCGTCCTGTTGTTGGTGTGCCTGATTCCGCTGATGGCGTTCCTGGCGCTGGCGATCGATTTGGGCATGCTTGCGACGGCGCGAACGCAGTGTCAGGATGTTGCGGATCTGGCAGCCTTGTCTGGCGTGCGAACGTTGAACGGAGACACGCAGAACGGCGCCAACAACAACTATGCCGCTGTCGCACCGACGGTTCAACAAGCGGCGACTCAAAACCGAGTGCTGTCGGCGGGCATCAGCAGCTCGCAAGTCAACGTGCAGATCGGCCGCTACGTCTATAACGCCACGGCGGGCCGTTTCGAAGGCCAGTTCCCCGGCCCCTCCTCGGAGAACTGGACGCTGGTGCAGGCCACAGTCTCGCCCGACGTCAGCTCGCAGATGGCCTTTTCCAAGGTGCTGGGCGCCTTCGTGCCCAGCCTGCAAGCCACCGCGACGGCGGTCCACCGCCCGCGCGACGTGGCAATCATTCTCGACTATTCCGGTTCGATGCGGTTCCAGAGCCTCGCCGGGGAACCGTACACCGGTACGCGAACGACGAACAACCCCGACGGCAACGTGCCGCTGTTCGGTCACTACTCGGCCGTCTCTTCCGCGGCGATGACCGCCAGCTACTTTCCGGCGCCCTACGAACCGGCCAACATCACTTCCACCACGAGCGACGGACGCGCGCCGATCTGCGCCGACTTCTACCAGGATGCCGGCGGCACGCCCGCGTTCGCCGACGCCGGCTCGGCTTTCGCCAGTTCACCCGGCGGAGACGACTGCCTCAAGACCGACCAGAACGGCGGCAGCTCCTACGCGCACACCGCCGCCGAAGTGTTGAACATTTCTTCGGTGAACAATTCGACGCGAGACGCCACGTTTGAATCAAGCGGTTACGCCGCCTACGGCATGACCGCCGGCTTCAATCGCTACACGCAAGGACCTGGCTATTTCGGCAAGACCTTTTTTATCTGGCCGCCCGATCCGAGCTTCGGCGCCGACGGTCAGCCGAACGACTGGCGCAAGCGATATTTCACCTATCCCGGTTCGACCGCCCAGATGGATGACAACTCCAGACTCTGGGACTCCAGCGGCAATTGGCAGGCGCCGAGCGGCTCGACCTATGCGATCAATTACGACGCAATCCTGAACTTCATCACGTCGATCGGACCGAATCCATTCCCGTCGCGGCTGCAGTCGGGAAGAATCTTGTACTACGACCAGATTCCTACGTCCATCGACCTGTCCAGCAATCCGCCCAGCGACATGAATCAGCGGTTCTGGAAGGATTACATCGACTACGTCCTGGGCACCATCGACAACGGCAACGGCAATTACAAGGTCTATTGCAGCGGCAGAATCGGCTATCTGGGCTACGGCAAGGATTACTCGTGGGGGACGGTCAAGATCACGCCCAAGAGCTATTTGTCGGGCTCGCCGAAGCCATATATGAACTATGCCGACAATCCCTTGCGACCGCGACTGCACTTCTGGTTCGGCCCCCTGTCGATGATCGACTTCCTCGGCAACTACAACATGTGGTACGAGTACTCGCCTTATGCTTCGCGTTTCTGCTGGTGGCCGGGCACTTGCCACGAGGCGCCGATGTACGCCTGCAAGCTGGGCATACGAGCGGCGCTTTCGGATATTCAGAACAATCATCCGAACGACTTCGTGTCGATGATCATGTTCAGCGTGCCGAAGAACTCGGCGAACGACTCCAGCGGCACGCGCTTCAACCGCCCGCGCGTAGGCCTGGGGCGGGACTATGCCAGCATGCAGGAGTCGCTCTGGTATCCGCCGGCGACCATCGGCAGCTCATCGGCTACGGTGCGACCGTACGATTCGAACAATCTGGAAGTGCCGCGGGCCTTTGGCGGCACCTGTTACGCCATGCCCTTGATGCTGGCCTACAATCAGTTCAGCGGCGCCTCGTCGTTGATCAATTACAACAGCGGCGAGCCGGCGGGCGATGCGGGCGGCAACGGCCGCCGCGGAGCGCAAAAAATCATCATCTTCGAGACGGACGGCGCGCCGAATACCACCGCCTCGGCTTCGTTGACCAATGGCGGCTCGTACAACTCTTACTACAACGTGCGTTACGACAGCTCCAACCCCGGTGGCAGCGAATTCCCTTACGCCGTCTATGGCTACGGCGACAACTCGTCGACGGTGACCTCGCAGATTTACTCGGTCTGCCAGAATATCTGCAATCTCGAGACGGCGGCGACGCCCGGCTATTCGACGCCGAATAAGCCCGTTCAGATCCATTGCATCGGCTTCGGCTCGTACTTTGCGCCGGACAGCTCTTCAGCCGCCGCGAACATCGCCACCTTGAACCAGATGCAGAAGATCGGCAACGTCAACGACAACATGCCGAGCTACAAACTGGTCTACGGAGACCAGGCCACCATCGTTTCGCACCTGCAACAGGCCATCATTAAAATCCTTGAGAGCAGCGTGCCGGTGTCGTTGGTCAGATAACGACGCGGCGCCGCGGCTGTGCGGTCTCTGAAACCGCCCCTCGGATACGAGCGACGTCAGGCATCGCGTTCCGCCTGGCAACCGCACGGCGCACTTACCGCCGTGCGGCTTCGCTCGCTTTCCACGCTTCAACGTATTGCCGCACGCCGGCGCGCGTGGCGGCGACGGGAGAATCCAACAGTGCGTCCAGAGTCGAGCCGGCGAAGAGTTGGCCGCGGGCCCGCAATTCGGCCGCAACCTGAACGGCGGTCGCCTCATCATACGGTTGCAACAGTTTGACCAGTTGCCGTGCGTCGTCGTCCGCATCGTTCACGAGCCGCAGCGCATACTGCCGGGCGCTCGTGACGCCCGGCGTACCGTCGGCGTCGATCCAAACGGCTCCCGTAACGCCGAGCGAGTAGGGGCGCCATTCCGGCGATGACGATTGATACGGCCGCTGCGTCGGCCAATAGAGCGGCTCGATGCCGGGACCGAAGGCGACGACGGCCAGATGCGCGTCGTGCTGCGGATGGGGCAGCGTCCAAGCGACTTCGTACTTGAGGCCCGGCGCCAGGCGGAGCTTGTCGGGAACCGTTTCACGGCGAGTTTCTTTGCCGTTGATGTACAACGCAACATAGTCCGCTGCGCTCCAGGCCGGCCCCCAAACGCGAGCTGTGATGTCTAATGGTTGGGCGTCGTTGAGGGGCGCGACGTCGCCTGGGCGGTATTTTCCATTGACCAGCACGTCGGCCGCCAGGCCAAAACTGACCAGCACGCGCCCGGCAAGGAAGCTATCGACCGCTTCACTAGCGTCGAGCATGCCGGCGTTGTCGTCGCGGCAGCGAACGTAGGTGCGGGCCTGACCGACGATCGACCGCGAAACGTCGTGCGAGTCGCTGGAGCCGACGGGCGCGATTCTGAAGCCGGCATTCAGCAAGCCGAACCAGCCTGCGATCAGCCGCTGGCCATCACTTTGCAAGGCGCCGGAATTGACCAGTTCCATGGCATTGGCTTCCAGCTTCCAGCCGTCCAGGTTTTCGCCGGCGACGGCGACGTGCCTTTGCGGATCGAACGGACGAAAGCCGGAGTGGATGTCTCGCGGATGGTTGAGAATCACGACGCGGCGCTGGCCGCGGCCCATCGTGGCAAAGATCTCGTTCCAGTTACGGCCGTCGTGCGCGACAGGCGGCGCCGCGGGATCGAGCGGAAAGACGTTGAAGTGTCCGACCCGCGTGGTCACTTCGTTGCCGACCACCGGCGTGAAACGCTTGCGAAGACCGGCGGCGCGTGCGGCCGGCTCATAGTCGATCTGCAGGTTGTGATCGGTGGCAATCGGCAGTTCCACGCCTTCTCCGGCAAGCGTGATCATGCGCTCCTCGAGCGTGGCATCGCCGTGGCGAGAAAAGGTCCAGGTATGCACGTGCGTGTCGCAACTGGCGTAACCGGGCATCGGCGTTTCGCGCCGAATCGCCAGCCGCAACTCTTGCTGCTGGCCTTCGGCCAGTTCAATCTCGCGTGACTCGATGCCGTACTCAAAGCCGCGGCCGGCGACGATTTGGTACGTGCCGGCCGGCAAGCCAAATTCCGCCCGGCCATCGGCCGTATAGACGGCGCCGGGACGGACGGCCAACTTACCGCCCGAAGAGGCGCCGACGGTCATCAGCGATTCATGCTCGTCAATAATGGTGATCCGAGCCGGCATGGGCTGCCCTGCGTCGCCATCGACGACCAACACTTTCAACCGGGCGGAGTTCAATACTTCGGCGCGAGGTCGGTCGATCAACCGCACGTCGCCCAGATAGACGTCGTCCGACGCCGCATCGGCGGCTGCAATCTCGAGCGTGTTTTCCCCGGTT
>DASZUP010000659.1:0-14634 GCA_035547635.1 Pirellulales bacterium | reverse complement strand
CGTCATCGCACGTCCGAGATTATGACGCAGCAGGTAGGCAATCCATTACAAGAAAAGTTGGTTTTGCCCTGGTCGGGCCCCAATTTCCAACCGGCCCAAGGAGAAAAGACACTAACCCGAAGCGTTAGCGAGGAGCTGGTCGGGTTCCGCCTCGCTAACGCTTCGGGTTAGTGTGAAAAGCCAAGCTCTTCCTGCTGTGCATGCCGTTCGTCACGGACGGCTCTTGACGCGCAGCGGTCTAATCGCGTAGACTTTGCATTGCAAAGCAAACCGACTCAGCCCGGCTGGGAGCCGAACCATGGAACTCCGCGATGCGTTGGCCCAGATTTCGGAAATTCGCGAGCATGTCGCCCGCACGGAGACGTTCCGCGGCTATCGATCGGAGATCATCGCATTTTCGGCTCTGGTTGCCGTAATCGCCGGCGGCATTCAGGCCGCGTACATTCCCGATCCGCAGCAGACGCCTTCCGCCTGGCTCGCGTTGTGGATTGCTGCGGCCTGCCTCTGCGTGGCGGCGACCGGCTTGGAGATGGCCGTCCGGCGCCGACGGATCGCATCGGCCTGGGCGGCCCGCTTGACCTGGCTGGCGATCGAACAGTTCTTGCCTTGCCTGATCGCCGGCGCCTTGGTCACCGCGGCGCTGGCCCGCTTCACCCCCGAGAGCCTCGCCTTGCTGCCGGGTTTGTGGGCGGTGCTGTTCAGCCTGGGCATTTTCGCCTCGTGCCGGTTGTTGCCGCGGGCGACGTTCTGGGTCGGTGGATATTATTTGCTCTCTGGCGCGGCCGCCTTGGCCTGCGGAGAACAAGCCTTGTCTCCGTGGGTAATGATCGGCTGCTTCGGCGTTGGGCAAGCTTCGGCTGCCGGCGTGCTGTACTGGTTTCTGGAACGAGGCGATGACTAAGAGCAAACCCTCATCCAGCGAGAGCGGCCGCTTTGCCTACGAAGGCCTGGAACGCGCCTTACATGAGAAGGCCCGGCTTGGTCTGCTCACGTCGCTGGTCGCTCATCCCGACGGCCTCTCGTTCAACGACCTGAAAGAACTCTGCGCCTTGACCGACGGCAATCTCAGCCGGCATCTCAAGGTGTTGCAAGACTCCGGACTGGTGGAAGTGCAGAAGGGCTTCCAGAATAACCGCCCGCACACCTGGTGCCGCATGACGCCCGCAGGCCGCCGGCGCTTCCTGGAATACATCGGCGTACTGGAGCAAGTCGTGCGAGACGCGGCGGAAGCAGCCAAAACGTCGGCCGCCCGTTCGGCGGCCAAAACCAAACCCGGACTTTCGACGGCTTGACCGTTGCACGCCGTTATTATTTTTTTGTCCAACTACTTTGCAATGCAAAGTTAACGCACTAGCCAAGCAAAGGAGCGACGCTCATGAAAATCCTTCGCGCCGAGGCGCTCGGTTTCTGTTTCGGCGTTCGAGACGCCCTGGCGCTCGCCGAGGCGGTGCGACGTCCCGACGAAGTCGCGATTCACGGCGAATTGGTCCACAACGAATCCGTGCTGGCCCAACTCCAGTCACGCGGGTTTCGCCAGACGGAGGAAACCGCCCGCCAGCTCGACCCGCGCCCGATCGTGATGATCGCCGCCCACGGCGTCAGCGACTCCGAACGGGCTCGGCTGACGGCCGCGGGAAAGCGATTGATCGACAGCACCTGTCCGCTGGTGCATCGCGCGCACCGAGCGGCGAAGAGCCTGGCCGCCGAAGGTCGTCACGTGCTGGTGTTGGGCAAGCCGGGCCACGTCGAAGTGCAAGGCATTGTCGAGGACCTGACCGCGTGCGACGTCGTACCCGGAGTTGACGAGGTGCGAACGTATGGCTGCGAGCGACTCGGCGTCGTCTGCCAGACCACCACGCCGCCGCGGTTGGCCGAACGGATCTTGAGCGCGATCCGGGAGCGCAATCCGCAGGCGGATATTCGCGTCGTCGATACGATCTGCCAACCGACCCGCGATCGGCAACAAGCCGTTCTGGATTTGCTCGGCCGCGTCGACGCCATGGTGGTCGTCGGCGGCCGGCATTCGAACAACACGCGCGAACTGGTTGCGCTGTGCCAAGAGCATCATCAACCGGTCTGCCACGTCCAGTCTGCCGCCGACCTCGATCCCGCCTGGTTCCGTGGCAAGCAGCTCATCGGCCTGACCGCCGGCACGTCGACGCCCGACGCCGTGATCGACGAGGCGGAACGCGCACTGGCCGACTTACTACAAGAGGAAAGCCCATGACCCGTCTTTCGACGCGCGATTCCAGGGCGCCGTCCGCCCCCGTCAATCGCAGCTCGCCCGTCACGTCCGCCGAGTGGATCGATTACTTCCAGCGCAACGCTCGTTCGCTGGGCGCCATGCCTTGGGAGGCGGGCGTTGCGCTGACCGAAGCCGAGCAAACCGCCGTGGCCGGCAGCGTGCCGACGTTTCAGATCGGAGAGACCGGCAGCGGCCGGCATTTGCTGGCGGCCGCCGCGCGGTACGTCGCCGTCTCGGGCGATGAAGACTACCTGGCCGCCTTGCGGCTATTCATTGCCGAAGAGCAAAGGCATGGCGCCGACCTGGGCCGTTGGCTCGATCTGGCCGGCATTCCGCGGATCGAAAAACATTGGACGAACGGCATCTTCCGCCGGGTTCGGCAACTGGCCGGATTGGAGCTGATGATTTCGCTGCTGCTGACGGCCGAAGTCATGGCTATGGCGTATTACGCCGCCTTGCGCAAAGCGACGCGTTCAATCGTCCTGCGGCGGCTCTGCGAACAGATCCTGAAGGACGAGGTCGCCCACATCCGCTTTCAATCGCAACGACTGGCGCTGCTGCGACGCTGCCGACCCAAGTTGCTGTTGTCTCTGACGCGCGCCGCCCACCGCATCTTGTTCGCCGCCACCGCGCTGGTCGTCTGGAGAACGCATCGCGCCGCGCTCCGCGGCGGCGGCTTCGATTTCCGCGGTTATTGCCACAAGACGCAGAAAGAGGTCGAGATCGCCATGCGGCTGATGGAGCCTGGCGGCGGCAAGCTTGACGGGACCTCTGGCAGCGGCCTCGCAGCGTGCCGCCCTGTCGAGTCGAGTCGGGATTCAAACGAGCTTACGAGACCTGCGATTCGCGACGAAAACGCCCCGGAGTCTGAGAGGTTTCGCGTTTGAACACCACGCTCATGTACTCGACGTGCTTGAAGCCGGCCAGGCGCGAGATGGCTTCCAGCGGCAAGTCGGTCTCCAGCAACAGTTGCTTGACGCGCTTGATTTGCACGGAGCGGATCGCTTCTTGCGGCGTCTGTTGCAGGTAGCGGCGAAAGCGTTTCTCCAGCATGCTTCGCGAGAGAGGAATCTGACGCAGGACCTCGGCGACGGTCAGGCCCCGGCACGCGCGCTCGCGAATGCACTTCACGGCCGCCGCGACCAGCGGGTCGTCGATCGCCAGCACGTCGGACGATTGCCGCGTTTCAATGCCGCGCGGAGCGATCAGAATCTCGCTCGACTCGCTGCGTTCGCCTTGCATCAGCCGATCGAGCAGCGCCGCCGCCTCGTAGCCGACCCGCTCGGCATTGGGCACCACGCTGGACAGCGGCGGATCGCACAGCGCGCAGAGCACCTCGTCGTTGTCGACTCCGATCACCGCCACGGCCTCGGGCACGAACAGCTCGCGCCGCCGGCAAGCGTCGAGCGTCTGCTGCCCGCGCAGATCGTTACAGCACATCACGCCGACCGGCTTGGGCAACTTCGCCAGCCAGACGCCGAGGGCGTCTTGCTGCTGCTCCCAGGAATTCGCTTTGCTCGTTTCCCACGGCGATTCAAAGATCCGGCAGTCGCATCCTGCGCGGCGCAGTTCGTCGCCAAAGCCGTCGCGGCGCAAACTCGACCAATGGTGCCCGGTAAAACCGCAGTAGGCGAAGTTCCGAAAACCGCGATCAAGCAGATGTGCAGCGGCCAGCCGCCCGACCGCCTGGTGATCCGTCCAGACGTGCGGCAGGCCGAGCTTGCCGTAGATATCGTTCAGGTCCACGGTCGGCACGCCGAGCCGCGTGAGTTTGTCGGCCAATTCCGGCGTCGTCGAGCGGCTGATGACGCCATCGCCGCGCCAATTGTCAAGCCAGTCGGGCGGCTCGGCCATCAACTCGCGCAGATCGACATACAACGACCAGGGCTGATTGGCGATCAGATAGCGGCTGATCCCTTGCACCACCGCCCGACCGTAGGCCAGCGCCGTCTCCACGATCAGCATTACGTGCGGACGCCGCGAATAGGCCGCCGGCGAAACGTCCGCGCAAACTCGTTCGACGCGCCCGGCGACGCTACGTTCGTTTGACATGCTTGCGGGCCTTGGTTTCCTCGTTTTTCGGCAGCGCTTGCTTTTGGGGCAGGGATTGGCCGTAGGGGGGGCATTGCCCACCGGCGAATCAAGGTGGGCAATGCCCACCCTACAGGGCTGAGGCGTCGCTTCGCTCTGCACCCGGGGCCCGAGTACCAAAGTCGCATTGAATCAGTCTAAGCCGCGCGGCAAACGGTCACAATTATATTGACAGGCGCTACTCAAATTTCACAGCGCCGCTCCCGCGATTCAGGCAAAATGCCCATGGCGCTTCGCTGTAACCTTTGTGACCGTCATGGGATACTGTCAATGTGTCCCAGTTGCCAAGATCATCGCGGACTCCCGCTAATTGGCAAAATACCTCATTTTTTCTCCGCCGGTTCTCATTGGCGTCGGCGCGGCAGCGCACATAATAATAATGACGGCCCAGCATTGGCCGGAGCGCCGGGGGAAGTGCCTCGGGCTGAAAGACTACCCGTCTACATCCGCGCCCCACTCGCATGCAAACGCTCACCGACGTTCGCGGATTGGAACCTGCCGACTACGGCTGGCGACGGATATTCCTCCGGCCGCAGCGTTTTGTATTCTGCTTCGCTGCGGCGTTGATCGCGTTGGCAGTCCCCGCCGTGATGGGCAGCGTCAGCCTGGCCGCCGAGAGTAAGAACGCGGAAGCCGAGATCGATTTCCGCCGCGACATTCAACCGCTGTTGGCCCGGCGCTGCTACCAGTGCCATGGACCGGACAAAGCCGAAGCCGGGCTGAAACTCGATGACCGCAAACGGGCCCTCGCCGAACTCGATTCGGGCCTGCACGCCATCACGCCCGGCAAGCCGGAAGCAAGCGAGCTGCTCGCCCGCGTGGCATCGAACGACGACAGCGTGCGGATGCCGCCCGAAGGCAAGCCCCTATCCGAAGACGAAGTCGCTTTGCTGCGGCGCTGGATCGAAGCCGGAGCCACATGGCAGGACCATTGGGCCTTCGAACCGATCAGGCGTCCCCAGCCGCCTACCGTCGGCAATGCGGCCTGGGTTCGCAACCCGATCGATGCGTTCATTGCCATACGGTTGGAAGAGGCTGGGCTGAAACCCGCCGCGCCGGCTGATCCCGTCGCGCTTGTCCGCCGGCTCTATTACGACCTGACCGGCCTGCCGCCTACGCCGGAAGAGGCGGATGCCTTTGCGGGCGATTCCTCGCCTGAGGCTTACGAACGCCTGGTCGACACGTTGCTCGACTCGCCGCGTTACGGCGAACGCTGGGGGCGGCATTGGCTGGACCTGGTCCGCTATGCGGACACCAACAGCTTCGAGCGCGACGGCGTCAAGCCAAACGCCTGGAAGTATCGCGACTACGTGATCCGCTCGTTCAACGACGACAAGCCGTACGACCAATTCATCCGCGAACAGCTCGCCGGAGATGAATTGCCGCAGGCGACGACCGAAACGCTGATCGCCACGGGCTATTATCGGCTCGGCCTGTGGGATGACGAACCGGCCGACCGGTTGCAGGCCCGCTACGACGAACTCGATGACATCGTGGCCACCACGGGCCAGGTGTTTTTGGGACTGACGGTCAACTGCGCCCGCTACCACGATCACAAGATCGATCCCGTGCCGCAGGCAGATTATTACAGTCTGCTGGCATTCTTCCACGAGCTCGACAGCTACGGTCACCAAGGCGACGGCAATGGCCGGAGCCAGACCGACGTCTCGCCGCCGGAACTGGCCGCCCGTCATCGCGAGCTGGCCGAGCAGAAGCAGCACGTAAAGAAGCAGTGCGAACAGCTCGAACAACTCGGCATCGTCAAGATGTCTGCCGAGGAGCAGCGCAAAACGGAAGGCCGCGAGCGTGCAAAAGTTCTCAAGGAAAAGCTCGAAAGCTGCCTGAGCGCGGAGGAGTGGAGGCAATACTCCGAGCAGACGGCGAAACTCGCCGAGTTGGAAGCGGTCAAGCTGCCTCCGCGCGAGACGGTGCTTTGCGTCGGCCGCTGTCTCCATCCGCCCAAGACGTTCGTGTTGTTGCGCGGCAATCCGCATGTGCAGGGGGCGGAAGTCGAACCGGCTTTCCCTGCGGCATTGGGCGGCGGCAAACCGACGATTCCGCCGCGCGCCCCCGGCGCCAACAGCTCGGGCCGCCGCACGGCGCTGGCTGACTGGATCGCGTCGCCCGACAATCCGCTGACGGCCCGCGTGATGGCCAACCGCGTCTGGCAGCATCATTTCGGTCGCGGCCTGGTCCGCTCGACGAGCAACTTCGGCAACCTGGGCGATCCGCCCACGCATCCGCAACTGCTCGACTGGCTCGCCTCTGAGTTGGTCGCCCAAGGCTGGCGCCTGAAGCCGCTGCACCGGCTGATTGTCACCTCTCGCGCTTACCAGATGTCG
The DNA here is from genome assembly GCA_035547635.1 of Pirellulales bacterium. GTDB lineage: Bacteria > Planctomycetota > Planctomycetia > Pirellulales > JAICIG01 > JAICIG01. Next base: position 7,956 of record DASZUP010000659.1, on the reverse strand, counting down.
TCCGCTGCGAGTGCGGGAGGCTTATCCAAAGATCCCGACAACAACCTTTTCTGGCGATTCGACATGCGGCGGCTGAGCGCCGAAGAGCTGCGAGACTCGATGCTGGCCGTCACGGGCCAGTTGAATCTGAAGATGTTTGGACCGGGCGTTTACCCGGAGATCTCGCGCGAAGTAATGGCCAGTCAATCGCGCCCGGGAGACGGCTGGCACGTTTCGACGCCTGAAGAGCGAGCCCGGCGCAGCGTCTATATCCACGTCAAGCGATCCTTGATCGTGCCGATCCTGAGCGAATTCGACTTTTGCGACACCGACACGAGCTGCGCCGTGCGCTTCGCCACCACGCAGCCGACGCAAGCCTTGGGCATGATCAACGGCGATTTCGCCCAGCGGCAGGCCGAGGCCTTTGCGAATCGCTTGCAGAGCGAAGCGGGCGACGACCGCGAGGCCCAAGTGCGGCGCGCCTTGCGGCTGGCCTTGAGCCGGCAGCCCGATGCCAAGAGTCTTGAGCGCGGCTTACGCCTGCTGCAATCTTTGGAAATGCAGCCAGGCGTCGGGGCAGGAGCCGCGTTGAAATATTACTGTCTGATGGTCCTGAACCTGAATGAGTTCGCGTACCTTGACTGAAAGACCGCGAAGGAGCCGTGCATGAATTCCGTCCCCGCGCCCCAGAACCGCTTCTGCGGACGCACGCGCCGCGAATTCTTGTGGCAGGCCGGCGGCGCCTTCACGTCACTGGCGCTGACCGCGCTGCTGGAGCGCGACGGGTTCTTGGCTTCGCAGGCTGTGGCGGCCGATGGCATCACGCCGTTTGCCAACCCGCTGGCGCCCAAACCGCCGCAATTTCCGGCCCAGGCCAAGAGCGTAATCTTCCTGTTCATGTACGGCGGCCCCAGTCACGTTGATACGTTCGATTACAAGCCCAAGCTCTACGATCTCGACGGCCAGACGATTCCGGTCAAGACCAAGGGACGCGGCGGCGCCAAGAACGAAGGTCGCGTGGTCGGCCCCAAGTGGAAATTCAAACAGTACGGCCAGTCGGGGCAGTGGGTCTCGGACTTGTTTCCTCACCTGGCAGCGTGCGTCGATGATATCGCCTTCATCAAGTCAATGACGGCCGACTCGCCGATCCACGGCTCGGCCATGCTGCAAATGAACTCGGGCCGCATTCTCAGCGGCAGCCCGGCCTTGGGCTCCTGGGTCAACTACGGCTTGGGCAGCGTAAACGAAAACCTGCCCGGCTTTGTGGTCATGCTGGATCCCAGCGGCGGACCGATCAGCGGGGCCAAGAACTGGTCGAGCGGTTACATGCCGGCCACGTACCAAGGGACGTTGATGCGGTCCAAGGGAGCGCCGATCGTCGATCTGAATCTGCCCGCAGGCATGACGCCGGGCGTCCAGCGAGAATTGCTCGACGCGCTGAAAGAATCGAACCAGGACCACCTGGCTGCGCGCAGCGATAACAGCAACCTGGCGGCCCGCATTGCCAGTTACGAGCTGGCTTACAAGATGCAGCAATACGCCCCCGAGGCGGTCGATCTCAGTCAGGAATCGAAAGAAACGCTGGAATTGTACGGCGTCGACCAGCAGCGCACGTTCGACTTCGGCCGGCGCTGCTTGCTGGCCCGGCGGCTGGTCGAGCGGGGCGTGCGCTTTGTTCAGCTCTATTCGGGCGGCGCCCATAACGACTCCAACTGGGACGCCCACGGCGATCTGGAAAAGAACCATAGCTTCCACGCCGGCAAGACGGACAAGCCGATCGCCGGCTTGATCAGGGACCTCAAGCAGCGCGGGCTGCTGGACGAAACGCTGATCATCTGGGGCGGCGAGTTCGGCCGCCAGCCGACTGCTGAGTACGCGAAGGGAACCGGCCGCGACCACAATGCCTACGGCTTTACCATGTGGATGGCCGGCGGCGGCATCAAGGGGGGCCAAAGCGTCGGCGTCACGGATGAACTGGGCGCGGCCGCCATCGAAAGCCCGTTCCACGTCAAACACCTGCATGCGACTGTGTTGCACCAGATGGGCTTGAATCCCAATCGGCTCTCGTACTTCTACGGCGGGCTTGACCAGAAGCTCGTCGGGGTGGAACATGTCGAACCGATCCGGCAGATTATCTGAACACCCGTTTTCGTCCGCTTCAGGAACTTCTTCGCATGTGCCGCACGCTCCATTTCGCCGCCTTTGTCGCCCTGTTCGTTGCGTCTTCGTCCGCCCTGGCCGATGACGAGCCTGTGACGCTGAACGTCTGGCCGGGCAAGGCGCCGGGCGCCAAGGAAACGGCCGAGGCGGAAAAGTACATGCCCGAGTTGCCCGGCGTGCGCAAGGTGCAGCGGCTGACGAACGTCAGCCAGCCGACGATTGCGGTCTACCGGCCGGCGGAAGACAAGAATACGGGCGCCAGCGTGTTGATCTGCCCGGGGGGCGGTTATCGCATTCTGGCCATGGACCTGGAAGGCGAAGAGGTGGCTCGCTGGCTGAACTCCATCGGCGTGACGGGCATTGTGCTCAAGTATCGCGTGCCCAGCACCGTCAAGCCGGCTGAGAACCTGCCGCCGTTGCAAGACGCCCAGCGCGCGATGCGCGTGGTGCGAGCCAACGCCGAGAAGTGGAACCTCGATCCCGCGCGCCTCGGCGTCCTCGGTTTTTCCGCCGGCGGTCACCTTGCCGCGCGCACCGCGACCCACTTCGATCAGCAACACTACGAGCCGCTCGACGCCAGCGACGACCTGAGCTGCCGGCCCGACTTTGCCGTGTTGATCTATCCGGCTTACCTGGACAAAGACGGCGAACTGGTCGAAGAGATTCGCGTATCGAAAGAGACGCCGCCGGCCTTCGTCGTTCACGCCTACGACGATCCGCTCAAGCCGGAAAGCAGCCTTGTGTTGTTTCAGGCCTTGAAGAAAGCCGACGTGCCCGCCGAGCTGCACATTTACGGCAGCGGCGGCCACGGCTTCGGCCTGCGTCCCAGCGAGCATTCGTGTTGCACCTGGCCCCAGCGCTGCGAAGAATGGCTCAACAGCCGCAGCGTGCTTGGGAAGGCCTCCGCCGAGTAGGCGGCTCTTAGGATGTTTGCGGCGTTCGGGCAACCGGCCGTGAACTCGCAACTTCGCTCCATGGCAGGTCGCAGTGGCGCGGATGTCCCGGACAATCGGGGCGAGCCCTCTCGCTGCGCGCCCTGTCACGCGGCGTAGATCATGCTCTTGCCGGCAAGTTCGCCCTGCAACCATGCCGCGGGCCGACTCAGAAACGGCGGAGATTGTCCTGCAATGCCGCTGAAACGCGGCTAGAATGGCCCCTGCACGGAGCATCGCTCCGTCAGCGGCCGGCGCCGAAGCGGTTGCTGAGCGTAGCGCGCCTCGACGCTTTGGTTGGGCTGCTTCGCGAACGGCCGTCGACCCTCGCCAATTGAACCAGCCTCCCAGGAGGACAGCTCTGCTATGAACCGCCATGTGTTGAAGCCGATGGTTTCCGTCCTGCTGTTCCTGGCCGCTTCGACTGGCGCGGTGCATGCCGCCGACGCGCCGAACTTGATCTTCATCAATATCGACGATCTCGGCTACGCAGACATCGGACCGTTCGGATCGAAGCTCAACCGCACGCCTCATCTGGACAAGATGGCTCAGGAGGGGCGCAAGCTGACCTGCTTCTATGCGGCCCCCGTCTGCTCGCCGTCGCGTGCGTCGTTGATGACCGGTTGCTATCCCAAGCGAACGCTGAGCATTCCTCACGTGCTGTTCCCCAAGGACGGCGTCGGCCTGGCGCCGGAAGAGATCACCGTGGCCGAACTGTTGCGGAAGCAGGGTTATGCAACGGGCTGCATCGGCAAGTGGCACCTGGGCGATCAACCAGAGTTTCTGCCCCGGCGCCAAGGCTTCGATTACTACTTCGGCTTGCCTTACTCGAATGACATGGGACCGGCCGAAGACGGCGTGAAGAGCAGTCTGGGCGCGCCGATCCCCCAACCCAAAGGCAAAGGGCCAGGCCAGCCGCCCTTGCCGCTGCTGCGCAACGAAACCGTGCTCAAGCGGGTGCTGGCCCACGACCAGACGACGCTGGTTGCGCTTTACACCGAAGAGGCGGTGAAGTTCATCCGAGAGCACAAAGACAAACCATTTTTTCTCTACTTGCCCCACTCGGCCGTCCACTTTCCGATTTATCCGGGCGAGGCGTTTCAAGGCAAATCGAACAATGGCATCTACGGCGACTGGGTCGAGGAAGTCGATTGGAGCGTCGGGCAGGTGCTCGACACAGTGCGGCAGCTCGGGCTGAGCAAGAATACCTTGGTGATCTTTACGTCGGACAACGGCGGCACGCAGCGGGGCGTCAACGCGCCGCTCCGCGGTTACAAAGGCAGCACCTGGGAAGGCGGAATGCGCGAGCCGACCATCGCCTGGTGGCCCGGCACAATCCCGGCCGGTACGGAAACCGACGCCGTAACCAGCATGATGGATATTCTGCCGACCTTTGTGAAGTTTGCCGGCGGCAGTCCCCCGGCCGACCGCAAGTTGGATGGACGCGATATCTGGCCGATTCTGGCGGGTGAACCCGGCGCGGCGTCTCCGCACGATGTTTTCTACTACTACCGCGGACTGAACTTGCAGGCGGTTCGTAGCGGTCCGTGGAAGCTACACCTGGCTAAGACGGAACTGTACAACCTGGAAACCGACATCGGTGAAGGCGCGAACGTGGCGGCGGCCCATCCGGAAATTGTCCTGCGGCTGCAGAAACTGGCGAAAAAGATGAAAGATGATCTCGGCCTGGAGGGCATCGGCCCCGGCTGCCGCCCGCTCGGCAAAGTCGCCAACGCCCAACCGATTATCGATCACGACGGCACGTTTCGGACGGATCTGGCGGCGCCGGCGCCTCAGGCCGCCGGTCGATCCGAATGAAGACGGCATGCCTTTCATGAAAGGATCGGCAATCCCCACCAACGATCGCCAGGATCCCCAAGGCCGTCGCAACCCCGAGTACCGCCGCGGGACGTTTCCGTGCGCCGAGCGGCAGGGCGCATCGATCAACCACCCTGGCCCCGTGACGGAATAGCAGCGACGAAATAGCAGCGACGAAATAGCAGCGACGAAATAGCAGATACGAAATAGCAGCCGCCCGCAGATCGCAAAGCATCATCGGTTCCGCAGCTACTTCCGGAGAGACTTCCGCTACATAGCCCAAGAAAGCCTGATAAAGCCATGCATCCAGCCCTGATTCGCCTCGCCGTTGTGTTGTCCGTCTGCATCCTCTGTCAACACGGCCAGGCGGCGGCTCCGGCTCCGCCGGCCAGGCAGCAATTTAACGTGCTGTTCATCATCTCCGACGACTTGACGTTCAACGCGCTTTCCTGCTACGGCAATCAGGTCTGCAAAACGCCCAATATTGACCGTCTCGCGGCGCGCGGGACGCGTTTCACGCGAGCTTACTGCCAAGGCACGTACTGCGGACCATCGCGAGCGTCGTTCCTGTCCGGGTATTACCCGCATGCCACGGGCGTGCTGGGATATACAAGTCCGCGTCCGCAAATCGGCGATCGGGCCACGTGGCCGCAACACTTCAAGAACCACGGCTACTACACGGCCCGAGTGAGCAAGGTGTTTCACATGGGCGTGCCGGGGGGCATTGAAGAAGGCAGCGACGGCGCCGACGATGCGCTCTCCTGGACGGAACGTTTCAACAGCCAGGGACCGGAGTGGAAAGCGCCTGGCGACGGCGAAACGCTTGAAAACAACCCGGATGGTAAAAAGCCGGTGGTCGGCGGCAACACCTTCGTGGTGGTCGAGGCCGATGGCGACGACCCGGTGCACGCAGACGGAAAGACGGCGGCCAAAGCGGTCGAACTGATCGAGCGGCACAAAGACGAACCGTTTTGGCTCGGCGTCGGATTCGTCCGCCCGCATGTGCCTTTCGTGGCGCCCAGCAGTTACTTTCCGCCGTTCAAGCCCTACGCCAAGCTGCAACTGCCCGAGAAGATCGCGGGCGACTGGGACGATATTCCGAAGCCCGGCATCAACTACAAGACCAGCCTGAACATGAAGATGGACGTCCGCCGGCAAAAGAAAGCCGTCGGCGGCTACTATGCATCCGTGGCCTACATGGACTCGCAAGTCGGCAAAGTTCTTGATGCCGTCGAGAGAGCTGGAATCGAAGACAAAACCATCATCGTCTTCACCAGCGACCACGGCTATCACTTGGGCGAGCATGATTTCTGGGCGAAAGTCAGCCTCCGCGACGAGTCGGCCGGCGTGCCGTTGATTATCAGCGTGCCCGGCCAACAGCCGAACGTATGCCATTCGCTCGTCGAACTGCTGGATCTCTACCCGACGATCGCGAGTCTCTGTCAGCTCCCGGCGCCCGGCCACGTGCAGGGCCAGGACATCTCGAAAATGCTGGTCGATCCGACCCATGAGGTGCGCGACGCTGCTTTCAGCGTGGCGCCGATGCGCAAGGGTTTTCTGCTTCGCGAGCGGCAGTACGCCTTTATCCAGTACGGCGAGGACGCCTCGGGAGGCATCGAATTGTTCGACGCCGAAAAAGATCCGAAACAGTACACGAACCTCGCCGGCAGCGCCGAACACGAGGGACTTGTCGAGCGTTTCAAGGCGAAGATGGCCATGAAGCTGCAAGAGGTGCGCGACAATGACTTGCCGTCGCCGCTGCCTAAACCGGCCGGGAAGGAGAGGCGAAAGGTCGGAAAGCCATCGTGAATCGTGACGTGACTCGCTGCCCGGCGCCAGGCAACAGCTAATCGCGATCTTGGGACTTGCCCTGCCAGCCCCCGCAACGACGCTCTGTTATGGCAAAAAAATGGGGGCAAAAAAATGAAGACAGGGATTGGAGAGAACCAGGAGGTGAGAAAGCGGGCGGCAGCTCCACAGTGTCAGGCGACCCGACTCCAGTTCCTATTTTTTGTGCCCCAATCTTTTTGCCATCCCTGCCTGAATCGTTCGAGATCGACATACTCGTCATCTTGGGCGTCACGAGCGGAACGACTACTCGTGAGAATTCCGTCACTATGGCGTTAAGGCCTGGATTTCTCACAAAAGGCGCTCAGGAAACGCTTGCGCATTCCGCTACGCGCGTCCCCAAATCAAAGTTCGTGATTCAGGGCCTTCGCGGATCGGCTGCTCCAACAGTTCGTCACTGACCTTGCGGTGATGCTGCGGACGAACTCCCGCCTGGCTGGTTGTTTGCGCGAGCCGCCTGGCCGAGGGGCGGTTGCGGCTGCGCAGGGGCGGCCGCTTGTTTTTCGTGCGGCAGCCAGGGGCGATGGCGTTCGAGCTGAGCTTTCATGTCGCCAAGGCTGTGCCAGTGCATCGGCTTGCCGAGATCGACTTCCGCGACGGCGACCGTGCCCCAGTCTTTCGCCTGGGCCAGTACGCTGCCGTCGTGTCCGAAGACTGCTGAGATGATCCAGTCGGCGCCGACGTCGGTGTAGGTGCTGCTGACGACGTAGACGTGGTTCTCGCAGGCGCGGGCGGCGGCGAGCAGATCGTTGCAGCCCCACACCGGCCAGGCGATCACCTCCGCTCCGTTCCGCGAGAGTTCCTGGGCGACGTCGGGATAGAAGCCATCATAACAGATCATCATCCCTACTTTGCCGAACCGCGTATCGAAGACGGGATACTCACGGCCTGGCATAATGCCCCCTTCGATCTCTCCTCGCGGCAATGTAACTTTGCGATACTTGCCGACGAGCTTGCCATCTGGGCCGACGAGCGCCGCGGTGTTGTAGACCAACCGCCCGTCGCGCTCGATCAGTCCGGCCACAATGTACAAGTCGTGCTGCCTGGCCAGCCTGCCGAAGTACTCGGTCGAAGGTCCGGGGATTGGCTCGGCGCAGTCGACGTAGGTCAGGCCGGTGTTGTAGAAAGTGAGCGTTTCGGGCAGGACGACCAGGTCGGCTTTCTGTTCGGCCGCTTTTGCAATCAACGGGGCGAACTGTTCTCGCTTCTCCTTTGGCGT
>DASZUP010000658.1:0-1896 GCA_035547635.1 Pirellulales bacterium | reverse complement strand
AAGTGCTTCGTCGAATTCGACCGCGCCCGACTCACCGCGGTCATACGCATCCAGCCGCCGGTCGATTTCGGATGCCCACGCCTCGGCGATCTCAGGAGTTGAGAACCCGTCGTGAGGCAGGCTCTCCTCCAGCTTCTCAGCGAGATAGGCCCTGTCTTCGGGAGGAAGGCCCAACGCCTGCTTAACGATTTCGTCACGAAGAGCCATACTTGTCGCCTCCAGAATTCGCCATCTATCGAATCCTCGCATGCCTCGCACGAAGTGTCGAGTAGTTTCTCTAGTCTGCAAGCGCGCTTGCCTGCATGCCGGCGTCCCGTTCCGGCACGTGCCAAATTGGCACATTCTTGAGCGTTGACAATGGCTTATTGCTGCGCTACCCGTCCCTTCTTGCGGCCGCATGTTGCGGCTGCTTCAACCACAGCAAGGAGGCTACATGTCAAGAAAACGCAACCTGGCCCAGGAGCAGGAACAACCCCTCGAACCACACCAACCGTCCGGCACAACACCACCGCCGGTGCAAGAATCGCAACACGAGCATGCTTCGCCCCTGCGCCCGTGGAAACTCGACAACGTCGCCGGCGTTGAACGCCTCAATTACATCGACGCCGGAAAAGAGATTTTCGAGTTCTGGATCAGATTCCGCGACGGCAAGCCCTCGGGCAAAGTGCGCCAGTACATGAAGGACAACGGATTCCATTGGGAGCCGGACGCTCCGAAAGGCGGGCAATGGCCGGAGGCCGACGGTGCATGGGTGCGGCCTTTGGGCCTGGCGACCAAAAGCCAGGACCGTCTGCACGGCGAGCGCGTCTTCGAGAAGGTGGCCGAAATGCTCCGCGAAGAAAAGGGCATAGCCGCCGGGCAGTTGCAGGACGAGGGCATCGGTTTCTAGTCCCGATATGACCCTCCACGACCTTTTGAAAGACGGCCGGAAGCACGCCGTAAGCGAAGCGGACTACGACCACTTCCTGGACGTGCTTCCGCCGGCAACCGGACCGATGACCTATCTCGGCGAGCGCTGGGATTTCGGGTTCGCCGAAGGCGCCGACCACCTGCGGCTCTTCAAGCGCGATGGCAATGGGTATTTCGCCATCGAGACGCCGTACCTCAATCCCCGCGAGGCAGGCCCTGTCGACACGCAGAAGCGCCGCTGGGTGATGCGGTGGCTGCAACTCGGCAAGGCATATCCGCAGATCCGGCAAGCCGCCGAGCCGCCGTTTACCACGCAATCGTTCCACGAGTGTCGCGACCATTCCGAACTCATCGGCAAGCTCAAGCAAGGTGGCTGGCCGGTTGCTCAGGCGTTTTACGTCGGCGACCTGTGCTTCGTCCAGCAGGACGTGCTCGGCCGCTGGCTTGCCATCAAAGGCGAAACCGTCCTCGGCATTCTGCCGCTTGCCCACATCATCGAACGCGAGGGCGCGAACGCAGCCGAACAATTGCTGACCGACCTGCAGGCAGAAGCAGTCGAGGCGCCGGCAGAGCAACGGGCGCGCGGATGAGCTGGGTCACCCGCGTCTCGCCTTACCGGGTCGGCGACAGGATCGCCTACTCCAAGCGCTTCCTGCAAAGCATCGGCTGCCATCTCGGCGACATGGCTTCGGCCCGCGGCCACATCGTCGCCATCGAGCCGGTCGGCGACACCGTCCTCGCACGGATCGACTGGAACACGCCCGGCCTGCCCGAGCACGTCAACGTGAAGAACCTGAGCCTTGTCAAGAACGGCATGGTGATGGAGCACGACTGAGCGTCGCGTGCTCTCGTTGCCTTCGCCTCCGACCATGAGCGGCGCCGCCGGGCAGATTGCGTGGCGATGCGCGGTTTCTTTTATTTCATGAGGCCCGCCTCCTGCCCGCCAGTCAGTTGCCCAACTGTGGCGCCGCGGCATGCTGCCGCGTC
>DASZUP010000657.1:0-3406 GCA_035547635.1 Pirellulales bacterium | reverse complement strand
GGCGTCTTCGGCCAGATCGGCCTCCTGAGCGCAAATCAGCCATTGATCCTGTTCGTCGTCTCGCTGCCAGACGACGTCGCTGCGGCCGGCAAAGGCTTTCCTTAAATCAGCCTCGCTGGCGGTGCGGGAATACCAGATTGGGATCTGGTGGCCCCACCACAACTGCCGGCTGACGGGCCAATCTCGCTTCTCGCCGAGCCAGTCCAGGTAGCCTTGCGTATAGCGCGACGGGAAAATCTTGACGCGGCCGTCGCTCACGGCGTCCATCGCCGATTGAGCCAACTGGTCCATCTTCACGAACCACTGGTCGGCCAGGTACGGCTCGATGGGCGTTTTCGAGCGGTCGGAGTGGGCCAGGTCGATGTCGCGATCTTCAACATCAACCAACAACCCTGCGGCTTCCATGTCGGCGACGACGGACTGGCGGGCCTTGGGGATCGGCAGCCCCTCGTAGGCGCCCGCATTGGCGTTCAACGTGCCGTCAGGATTGAGAATATTGATCATCGGCAGGCTTTGACGCTTGCCGACGTCGTAGTCGTTCGGATCGTGGGCCGGCGTGATCTTTACGCAGCCGCTGCCCAGTTCGGGCTTGGCCCACTCGTCGGCCACCAGGGGAATCTCGCGGTTCAACAGCGGCAGCATCAGCTTCCGCCCGGCTGCGGCCATATCGCGCAGCTTGACGAGCGTCGGCAGCATCGCCTTGCGGCGCTCGGCCAACGCGTCAAGCTGGGCCTGAACCTCCGGTTGTTCCTTCTCGCTGGCGGCGGCGAGCTTTTGCCGCAGCTCCGCTTCGACCTGATCGAGCGCTTTCGCCGGATCGGGATGGACGGCCACGGCCGTATCGCCCAGCATCGTCTCGGGACGCGTGGTCGCGATGGTCACGTGCGCAGGCTCGCCCGGCTGCGGGTCGATCACCGGGTACTTCATGTGCCAGAAGTGCCCTTTGACCTCCTCGTGATACACCTCGTCGTCGCTGACGGCCGTTTGCAGGTAGGTATCCCAGTTGACCAGCCGCTTGCCGCGATAAATCAGCCGCTCCTGGAACAGCTTGAAGAACGTATGCCGGACGGCGCGGGCGCACACGTCATCCAGCGTGAACCGGGTGCGTTGCCAGTCGCAACTGCAGCCCATTCGCTTGAGCTGACCGAGAATGCGTTTCTCGTAGTCGTGCTTCCACTTCCAGATCCGCTCGACCAGCGCCTCGCGGCCCAGATCGTGACGACTTTTCTTTTCTTCCTGCAGCAACCGCCGTTCGACGACGGCTTGCGTGGCGATGCCCGCATGGTCCGTGCCGGGCATCCACAGGGCGTTGAAGCCTTGCATCCGCTTGAAGCGGATCAGGATGTCCTGCAGCGAATTGTTCAGCGCATGCCCCAGGTGCAAGGCGCCGGTGACGTTCGGCGGCGGAATGACGATGGTATACGGCTTGCGCGCGGGATCCGGTTCGCTATGGAAATAGCCGCCCTCTTCCCAGAAGCGATACCATCGCTTCTCCGTTTCGGCGTGTTGGTATTGTTTGGGCAGTTCGGTCATGAGGTCCTAAGTCCGACGTCCAAAGCCCGAGGTCCCGAGTCGCGTTGACTTTCGATCTTGGACCGAAGACCTTGGACAATCTATTTTTCATCCTTGCAAAGTTTGTATTCGATGCTGTCGACCAGCGCCAGCCAACTGGCTTCGATGACGTTTTCGCTCACGCCGACGGTGCCCCAGACGTCGTGTTCGTCGCGGCTTTCGATCACCACGCGAACTCCGGCGGCCGTGGCGGCCTCGGAGTTGATCACGCGGACTTTATAGTCCACCAGGTGCATGCCTGCCAAGTTCGGGAATGCGGCGGCCAGCGCCTTGCGCAGCGCGGCGTCGAGCGCGTTGACCGGGCCGTCGCCCTCGGCCACCTCGTGCCGAATCTCGTCTCCCACGCGGAGCTTGACGGTGGCTTCCGTCGTCGCGGCGCCCTGGCGGTCGGCCTCGACGTTCACGTGGAAATTGAGCAATTCGAAGTGAGGCGAAAATGACCCGGAGCACTTTTTCACCAGCAGATCGAACGAACCAGTCGCGGCCTCGAATTGATAGCCCTGATTTTCCAGCATCACGACCTGGTTGAGGATCTTGTCCATCAATTGGCGGTCGTCTTGCAGGTTGTGCTTGGCGGTCAAGGCCATGATGTTCGACCGGCCCGAAAGCTCGCTGACCAGCACGCGACGCTCGTTGCCGACCAGTTCGGGCGTCATGTGCTCGTAGCTGGAGGCGACGCGGTTGACCGCATGCACGTGCATGCCCCCTTTGTGGGCGAAGGCGCTCTGTCCAACGAACGGCTGGCTGGGGCGGAAATGCATGTTGGCCAGTTCATAGACAAACCGGGACAGCTCGGTCAGATGCTCCAGCGCGTCGGGCCGCAGCACTTCGTAGCCTTGCTTCTTGAACGCCAGGTTGGCGATCACGGAAATCAAATCCGTATTGCCGCAACGTTCCCCTAAGCCGTTGATCGTGCCTTGCACCTGGACGGCGCCGGCCTCGACGGCGACCAGCGAATTGGCCACGGCCAGTTCGCAATCGTTATGGCAATGAATGCCGACCGGCACGCTCAGCCCGGCGATGGCCTGGCGAGTCAACTCGGCGACCTCCTCCGGCATGCTGCCGCCATTGGTATCGCACAACACGACCAACTCGGCGCCCGCCTCGGCGGCGGCCTGCACGGTCTTCAACGCGTATTCAGGATCCGACTTCCAGCCGTCAAAAAAATGCTCGGCGTCGTAGATCACTCGCCGGCCGGCTGCTCGCAGAAAACGGACGCTATCGCCGATCATTTCCAGGTTTTCGCCCAGGCTCACGCGCAGCACTTCTTTGACGTGAAAGTCCGAAGTTTTGCCCACCAGAGTGATCACCGGGGCGCCGGATTCGACGAGCGCTTTCATGCCCGGGTCGTCGGCTGGAGCGACGCCGCGGCGGCGAGTCATGCCGAAGGCGCAAATGCAGCCGTCAGGCAGCTTGAGATCCTGCACTCGCTGGAAGAACTGGGCGTCTTTGTCATTGGACAGCGGATAGCCGCCTTCGATGTAATCGAACCCCAACGTCGCCAGCCGCTCGGCGATCAGCAATTTGTCCTGCAACGAAAAGCTGACCCCTTCTCCCTGGCTGCCGTCTCGCAGCGTGGTGTCGTAGATCTGGATGCGACGCATGGAATCCTCGGGCGTGTTGGGCGAATTCAGGCTCAATAGCTCAGATGCGGGAAATAAAAAAGCCCTGGGCCGATTTTCGGCCGCAGGGCTGGTGGTTGATCGGTTTTGCCGCTCAATGCCCTTAAGGCCGCGCCTCCTGAATAATCACGATCTTGCTAATCATCGCGCCGCGCAGGCAGCCGACCGTCGGCAGGCTGGAGCGGGACGAGTTGTGAGCGATCGAGTTCATG
>DASZUP010000656.1:0-5273 GCA_035547635.1 Pirellulales bacterium | reverse complement strand
TGAAGTGCTCAACAAGTAGGGCCCGGCCGAGCCTGCTATGATGACACGTAGGAGCCATTCACAAATTCGTGGAGGTAGAGGCTATGTCGCTGGCGGATGTTTTGCCTGAAGTGCGATCGCTTTCCAGGCTCGACAAGATTCGCTTGATCCAGATTATCGCCCAGGAACTTGAACGTGACGCGGGAAGCCTCATCGAGCCAAATCGGACATATCCGATCCAGTCTCCCGATCAGGCATTCGCCGCAGCCGCCGAGCTGCTTCGAGCCCTGGAAGAGGATAGAGGCTCGGCATGACAGTTCCGGCTCAGCAATTCCCGTTTGTACCGCGCGAGTCGTCGCTCAGTGAGGCGAGCCTGGCGCCGATGCTGGAGTTAAGTCTGGCCGGAAAACAAAGCGTCGTGACTTCCGGACTCGTTGATAGCGGCGCAGCAGTCAATGTGCTGCCTTATTCACTTGGAACGCAGTTGGGGTTTGAGTGGGAGCAACAAACTCAATCGGTCAAGTTGTCTGGAAACTTAGCCTCTGTCGAATCACGCGTCGTGGTGTTGTCGGCCCTCGTAGGGAGCTTTCCGTCGGTACGCCTCGCGTTCGCCTGGGCCGAGATGGACGATATTTCAGTGATTCTGGGGCAAGTGAATTTCTTTTTGGAATTCGATGTCTGCTTTTTTCGTTCTCGTGGTTTGTTTGAGATCCGTCCGAAGCTGGATTCCGGGGATTAGGAGCGACGGGCTGCGTACGATGCTGGGTTCATGTTCCGGCACATGCGGCAAATGAGTTATTAAGAAGTTTTTCGGAAGTCATGCCATGAGCCCCTTCGAAGAATACGTCCGTTACGAAACGCGCCGGCAGTTTTTCAGCCGCGGCGCTAATGCCGTTGGCTGGGCGGCGCTGGCCTCGCTGTTGGGCGGTGAAGGCGCCGGCCGTCTGCTGGCCGCAGAATCGCCGCACGCGCCGCTCACGCACTTCGCCCCCAAAGCCAAGCATGTGATTTATCTGCACATGGTCGGCGGTCCGCCGCAGATGGACTTGTACGACTACAAGCCGCAGATGAATGAGTGGTACGACAAGGACCTGCCCGACTCGATCCGCCAAGGGCAGCGCCTGACCACCATGACCTCCGGCCAGAAGCGGTTTCCGATCGCGCCGAGCAAATTCAAGTTCGCACAGCACGGGCAGTCGGGCATGTGGGTCACGGAGTTGCTGCCGCACACGGCCAAGATGGTCGACGACATGTGCTTCATCCGCAGCATGCACACGGAGGCCATCAACCACGAGCCGGCCATCACGTACATGCAGACGGGCAACCAGGTCACGGGCCGGCCTTGCCTGGGCGCCTGGACTTCGTACGGACTCGGTTCGCTGAATCAAGATTTGCCGACGTTCGTGGTGCTGGTGGCCAAGCCGACGAACACCGAACAGGTGCAGGCCATTTCGGCTCGGCTCTGGTCGAGCGGTTACTTGTCGGGCGAGCACGCGGGCGTATCTTTCCGTTCCGGCGGCGATCCGATCCTGTACATCAACAATCCGCCCGGCGTTCCCTCGAACATCCGGCGCCGCACGCTCGACGGCATTCGTGCGCTCAACGAAATGAACTATCGCCAGGTCGGCGATCCGGAAACGCACACTCGCATTCAGCAATACGAGCTGGCCTACCGCATGCAGGCGAGCGTGCCCGAGTTGACCGACGTGGGCAGCGAATCCGAGTCGACCTACGCTCTCTACGGCGAAGCGGCCAAGAAGCCCGGCAGCTTTGCGCACACGGCCTTGCTGGCCCGGCGAATGGTCGAACGCGGCGTGCGGTTCATTCAGGTGTATCACAACAATTGGGATACGCACGCCAACGTGGCCGGCCGCCTGCCCGACCAGTGCCGCGACGTCGATCAGGCGTGCTGGGGCCTGGTTCAGGATCTGAAGCAGCGCGGGTTGTTCGATGAGACGCTCATTATTTGGGGCGGTGAGTTCGGCCGCACGATCTACTCGCAGGGCGGATTATCGAAGCAGAACTACGGCCGCGATCACCATCCTCGCTGCTACACCATGTGGATGGCGGGCGGCGGCTCTCGCGGCGGCACGGTCTACGGCGAGACGGACGACTTCTCCTACAACATCGTCAAGGATCCAGTTCATATCCACGACTTTCACGCCACGGTGCTGCACCTGCTGGGCTTCGACCACGAGCGGTTCACCTACCGCTATCAAGGGCTCGACCAGCGGCTGACGGGCGTTGAACCGGCCCGCGTGATCAAGGAGCTGATTACGTAAGCGGCGGATTTGCAACGGGAAGCAACGCGTAGCAGAAGTAGCGGAATCTGTGAAGATTCCGGGGAGCGTCGATCGAGCCTCGAGTTGCGTTGAGTTTTGAGAATCGCGGAGAGCGCCCGGAACTCTCACGCTTTTCCGCTACAACCATGTAGCGGAATCTGTGAAGATTCCGGCCTTCATTGGCCGACGGGCGATTGCGGCGGCTCAGCGTGCAGTAACACTGACCACGTTTGCGCCGCTGATGACGACGAAACGCCATCGCCCGCCGCGCGGCGACGATCGATCTCGAAGGCGGCGGCTTGAAAGTAAGTTTCCTGGGGCAAGTCTCGCTGCGCCTGCCGCAGCAACTCCAGCGCCCGCTCATCCTGCTGCTGAGCCAGCAAGGCTTCGATCCACTGCTGGTGGACGGCTACGAAGTTAACGCGAAACGCACGATGCTCGGGCGTCAGCCGCAGGCCGTGGCGCAACAGTCTCACGGCCGCGGAGTGGTCGCCTTGCGCGTTGTGTTCCAAGGCCCAGTTATTCAAGCCGGCCAACCAGTTGCTGCGCGCCGCAGGGTTCTCCGGATCGAGCCGCAGCGCTTTGAGATTAGCCACGATCGCATCGGCGAAGCGATGTTTCGCCAACAGTTCGACGCCTCGATTGTAGTAAACCAGCGCTGCCAGCCCGGCGGCGGATAGCCGACGCCTCGCGCCGCCGCGTTGCACGCGTCCGGCCAATGCCGCAGCGCGGAACCAATTGCGGCAAGTCGTTTCCACTTCGATCGGGCCGTCTGTGGAGTCAACTACGCTGAACACGTGCCCCGGCGCCTCGACGGCCGCGGCCGACAGTCCGCAAGTTTCCGCCAGGCAGTTAAACAGCACGGTGGAACTGACGCAGTTGTAGCCGCGCCCGTCGAGAGCGGCGGCCAGGTCGGTCGCCTCCGCCTGATAGCCGCCGTGCAAGACTTCGGCGTACAGATACTCCAGCGCCGCCTCGGCCCGTTCACGATCGCTGTCTTGGCCGGCAAACCGACGACGAAACGACTCGCAGTGGGCTTCCACTCGGCGCAGCAGCCGTGCGATGCTCGCCTCGTCTTGCTCGCCGCTGGCGGCACAGACGGCCGTCAGCAGCCAGCGACTATCAGTGCGGCCGTCCCCGGCCTCTGCAAGAGCCCGAGCCTCGAGTGGGCTCAATTCGACGAGCACGCCCGGCGGAGGCGCAAGTCGGGCCGGCTCGCGCTGGGCATCTCGGGCTCCTGCGACTTCAAACGCTCGCAGCGAGCCCTGGAGACGGGGCGCCGCCAAGAGACATGCCGCGGCCGTCACGGCCGCCAGAGTCTGCTGCAATTGCCAAGCTCGGCGAAACATCATAAAAATCAGACGGTTACGCTCGGGGGATCCACTCTTGCGGGCGTGCCAGGACCGGGTCCGGCGCCAATCTCTGTCGGAAATATAGGTTGCGAAAACGCCACAAGCTGGTGAAAAGCAGCAGCTTGCTCCTTTTTTGCAACCGCACGGCCCGCACAGCCCGCTCCGGCAAGATTGTGCGGATTAAAACGAATGGACTGCTGGGGCGAGTTCATGGCAACGACTTCGTGGAGCGAGGAAAAGCAAGCGACTATGGAATTGCAGGGACTGGACGCCGTCGACCCGGCGATGCGAGAGCCGATCCGCCGCTATGCAGAACACGTCCGCAAGCACGCCGGCGAGAAAGCGCTTAGCCTCACGCTGTTCGGCGCGATTGCGTCTGGAACGTTCGACGCCGGCAAGCAGGCGGCGGCCAACGTGCTGGTGCTGGACGCCGTCGACTTGGAAGTTCTCAAGCGTCTGGCGGCCGAAGGGCATAAGTTCGGCAACTTGGGCATTGCCGCGCCGCTGGTCATGACGCCCGACTTCATCCGCGCTTCGCTCGATACGTTTCCGTTGGAGCTCCTGGAGATTCAGCAACGCCGCCTCGTGCTGTTCGGCGAGGATATGTTCGCAGCGCTCCAATTCCATCGAGAGCACGTGCGGTTGCAGTGCGAGCGCGAACTGAAGACGCTGATGATGGGCATTCGCCAAGGGCTGATCGCCTCCGCCGGCAAAGACAAATCGCTCGGCGCCATCGCCGCGCAGGCCGCCGGCGGCCTGGCCCGTATCTTGCGAGGGCTGTTGTGGCTGCATGACGTCAAAGAACCGAAGCCGGCCGCCGAACTGGCGCCGGAGATTTCCAAGATCGTCGGCCGGCCCTTGCCCGGCATTCGCGGCGCTCTGAGCGCGCCGGAGCTGGTCGGCTGGGGCGAGCTGCAAAAACTCTACGAGGACGTCGAAGCCTTAGGTCAGTTTGCCGATGCCCGCTAACTCGCTCAAACTCAATCCAACGTTGCTTGCCTCGGCGCGTGAGAAGGCTCGCGCCCACGCCGTCACGCACTACCTCCGCTGGCTCGTCGCGGCAAGCTTGCTGCTGCTTGCGTTCGCTCCTGCGGTCCGGGCGGAAGTGACGGTCGCTGACCCCGGGACATTCGTGGTCGACAAGGCGGGCCTGCTCGATGCGCAAACGCAGCAACTGCTGGAGACCAAGCTCAAAGAGCTCGAACAGCGCACCACCGCGCAGGTCAAGCTGCTGACGGTCAAGTCGCTCGACGACGAAGACATCTTCTCGTTCGCGCAGCGGCAGTTCGAATTGTGGACGCTGGGCGTGAAAGGCAAGGACAACGGCGCCTTGATCGTGCTCAGTCTCGAGCCGCACGGCATTCGCATCCATACCGGCTATGGATTGGAAGGCGCTCTGCCCGACAGTTGGTGCGGCACGCTCGCGCGGCGAATCGCCGGCCAATACTTCAAGCAGCAGCGTTTCTCCGAAGGACTGCGCGAGCTGACGCTGGAGGTCATCGGCAAGGTGGCCGCAGAGTACGGCGTTCAGATTGCCGGCGCTCGTCGGCCGCAGCCGCAAGCCGCCCAGCCCGGGACCAATTTGGGCGGACTGGTCTGCATGGTGTTCTTCCTGATCTTCGTGTTCCCGGTCCTGGCGTCCATTATCATGTCCGTGTTG
>DASZUP010000655.1:0-4237 GCA_035547635.1 Pirellulales bacterium | reverse complement strand
CCAGGATGCAGACGACGAATCGCGCACGGTCGGAGCGGCGCCGCCGCGGAACGAGACGGAAACTCGCCTGACCGCCTTGTGGGCGGAAGTGCTCGGCCTGGAAACGGCGGGAATTCACGACGATTTCTTCGAACACGGCGGACAGTCTTTGCTGGCGACGCAGCTGCTGGCCCGAATTCGAGCCGCGTTCGGCGTCGAGTTGCCGTTGCGGACGTTGTTTGAATCGCCCACCATCGCGCAACTGGCTGAACGGATTGCCGCCGCCGAAACACAGCGGCAGACGGCGCCTGCCTTGCGGCGGAACGTGAATCGCGGCGCGGTGGAGCTATCGTTCTCCCAGCAGCGGTTGTGGGTGCTCGAGCAGTTGGAGAATTCGCCCCGATATAACGTACCCGCCAGCGCCTGCCTGCGAGGCGCGCTTGACTTGGAAGCGTTGCAAGACAGTCTGAACCTGATCGTCTCCCGCCACGATTCCCTGAGAACGAACTTCCAGGCGCTGGACGGGCGGACGTTGCAAACGATTCACGCCGAGCGAAGCATTCCACTCGAGTTCAGCGACCTTCGGCGCGTGGTCGCAGCCGGCTCTACGACGAGCGACGGTTCGGACCGCCTTGCCGAGTTGCGCGAGCTGGCCCGCCGCGAAGCCGCGGCCGACGCCGCTCGGCCGTTCGATCTCGAGCGCGATCCGCTGGTTCGGGCCAGGCTGTTTCGGATCGCCGACGACGAGCATCTGCTGGCGCTGGCCGCCCATCATATCGTCGTGGACGGCTGGTCGATGGGCGTATTTCTCAAGGAACTGGCCGTCTTGTATCAGGACGCCGTAGAGCAGAGGGCCCCTTCGCTGCCGGACTTGCCGCTGCAGTACGCCGATTTCGCCGCCTGGCAGCGAGAGTGGCTCGAAAGCCCCGAGATGGACCGTCAACTGCGCTTCTGGATCGAACGCTTCGAGCGCCTGCCGCCGGCGCTCGATCTGGTTACGGACAAGCCGCGCCGAGCCGAGGCAGCCTACTCCGGCGGCGCCGAAAAGCTTCGCTTGTCCGCCAGCCTGACCGCGGCGTTGGAGCAGCTCAGTCGCCGCGAAGGCGCCACACTGTATATGACGTTGCTAGCGGCCTTCGAGACGCTGCTGTACCGCTGGTCGGGCCAGGACGAGTTCTGCATCGGCTCGCCCGCGGCGAACCGAACGAGCGTGGAGCTGGAACCGCTGATCGGCTTCTTCGTCAACACGCTCCCGCTCCAAGCCGACCTGTCGGGCCAGCCGAGTTTCCGCGAACTGTTGGCTCGCACTCGCGAAGCGACGTTGGGCGCCCTGGCCAACCAGGATCTGCCGCTGGACAAGCTCGTCGAAGTCTTGCGACCGCAGCGCGGGTCGGGCGGCTCCCCCTTGTTTCAGGCGATGTTCGTTTTCGAGAACTTCGACTGGTCGCAGCCGGAGGCCGCCGGACTTTCCATCAGCGACGTCCAGATCGAGCATGGCGCCCTGTCCAGCTTTGATCTGACGCTGGTCGTCGAGCCCCATGCGGACGAATTGTCTGCGACGCTCGTCTACAACGCCCAGCTGTTCGAGCCGGCGTCGATGCGGCGGATGTTGTCGGCGCTGGAATCGCTGTTGACGGGCATTGCCGGCAATCCCGACGCGAGCATCGCCCAGTTGCCGCTGATGTCTGCGGAAGAAGGACAGCGTTCGGCCGGCCAGTTGAACGCCGCCGCCGTGCCCTTTCCGGCCGATCGCGGCATCCACGAGTTATTCGCCGAGCAGGCGGCCCAAACGCCCGATGCCCTGGCGGCCGTCTGCGGAACGCAGCGCTGGACCTACGGCGAACTGGAGCGCCGGTCGAACCAGGTGGCCCGCTATCTGCAAGCCGCGGGCGTCAGCCGCGAAATTCCCGTGGGAATTTGCCTGGAGCGCTCGCTCGAGATGCTGGCGGCCATGCTGGGCGTGCTCAAGGCGGGCGGCGCCTATGTGCCGCTCGATCCGAACGAGGCGCCCGAGCGGCTGGCGCGGATCATCGACGACTTGCGTCTCCCCCTGCTCGTCACCACGCACGCTTGCCTGTCCCAGTTGCCGCCGCACGAGGCGGAGGAAATCCTGCTGGACGTCGAATGGCCGGCGATATTGCGAGAGAGCGAGCAGCCGCTCGAGTCGCCGGTCGTCGCCGACCAGTTGGCCTATGTCATTTACACGTCGGGTTCCACCGGCCGGCCCAAAGGCGTGGAAATCGCCCACCGCGGCCTGGTGAACCACGCGACGGAATTAGCACGGCGCTATCGCTGCGGCGAAGGCGATCGCATGCTGCAGGTCATCTCAATCGGTTTCGATGCCGCGGGAGAAGAGATCTTTCCGGCGCTCGTCAGCGGGGCGGCCCTGGCGCTGCCCGAACCGCATCTGGATTTGAGCGGGCGGCAGATTCTCGACGATTGTCGGCGTTATGGCATCACGCTGCTGCATCTGCCCACCGTGTTGTGGCTGCAAGTCCTGGCGGAATTGTCGCCGCAGGAAACGGAGACCGTTGCGCGGCTCAAGGCCGTGCTCGTCGGCGGCGAAACGCCGGCTGTCGAGACCGTGCGGCAATGGCAAGCGTTCTGCGAGGGACGCGTCCGCTTTCTGCACGCCTATGGCTTGACGGAAGCCACCATCACCAGCACGCTGTTCGAGCTCGCGCCGGGCGAATCGCTCGATCGCTTGTCTCAGCGATTGCCGATCGGCCGTCCGATCGCCAACACGGAAGCGTTCGTGCTCGATGAGCAGCGCCGGCCCGTTCCGTGCGGCGTTCCGGGCGAACTGTACCTGGGCGGCGTCGGCTTGGCGCGCGGCTACCATAATGCGCTGGAGCAGAGCGGCGAGCGGTTCGTCATCCACCCTTTCAAGGCTGAGCCAGGCGCCCGCTTGCTGCGGACCGGCGACCGCGTGCGAGTGGATTCCGACCGGCAATTGGAATTCCTGGGGCGCATTGACCGTCAGATCAAGCTCCGCGGGTTCCGCATCGAGCCGGGTGAAATTGAACGGGCCTTGCTGGAACATCCTTCAATCCGCGAAGCGGCCGTGCTCTGTCGCGAAGAGGGAAGAAGTTCGAAGCGGCTGACGGCCTATGTCGTGCCCGCCGGCGAGTCAATGGCCAGCGGTCCCTCGCTGAGCACCAGCGAGGTGCGTCGCTGGCTGCGGGCAAAGCTGCCTGAGTACATGCTTCCCTCGGCGGTCGTAGCGCTCGATTCGCTTCCGCTGACGTCGCACCACAAGATCGATTTCGACGCATTGCCTTCGCCGGAACGCGTACGGCCGCCGCGGGAAGACGAAGAAACGGCGCCGCGAACGCCTACCGAGGAAACGCTGGCCGCCATCTGGGCCAAAGCGTTGGGGACGGAAACGGTCGGCATTCACGACAATTTCTTTGAACTCGGCGGAGATTCGATCCTCAGCATCCAGGTGGTGGCCCGGGCGCGCGAAGCCGGGTTGCGATTCACGCCCAAGCAACTGTTCGAACGGCAGACGATTGCGGAATTGGCGGCCGTCGAAGGGATGGGCGAATCGATCGACGCCGAACAAGGGCCGATCATGGGCGAGGCGCCGCTGACGCCCATTCAGCGTTGGTTCCTCGACGCGAATCCCGCCGCCCCCCAGCATTTCAATCAGACCATGCTGCTTGAAGTCAGTGCATCGCTCTCACCGGAAACGCTGGCTGCGGCGCTGGAGCGTCTGAGCGTCCACCACGACGCTCTGAGGTTGCGTTTCGCACGCGGCAGCGACGGCTGGCGACAGTGGCATGCGGAGCAGCCTGGCTGGCCGTTGACGCCCTTCGATCTGTCGGGCGTCCCCGTCGCGGAACAGGCCGAAGCCATTCGCCAGGCGAGTGAAAAACTGCAATCGCAACTCGATCTGAACGCCGGCCCGATCGCCCGCGCCGGTTGGTTCGACTTGGGCGCCGGCCGGCCGAAGCGCCTGCTGCTGACGATTCACCATCTGGCGGTCGATGCGGTGTCGTGGCGAATTTTGCTGGAGGACCTGACGACGCTCTGCCGCCAGATGTCCTGCGGCGAGGCGCCGAGCCTGCTGCCGAAGACCACGTCATTCTGCAGTTGGGCCCGGCGGCTGGAGGATCTGGCTCAAGCCGAAGAAACGCACGGGGAAGCGGCGTTCTGGCTCGAGGACGCTCGGCGCCTGGTGCGGCGATTGCCGATGGATGATCCGTCAGGCGCGAACGTCTGTGGCGCAACGCGTCAGATTTCGCGGCAATTGGCG
>DASZUP010000654.1:0-1605 GCA_035547635.1 Pirellulales bacterium | reverse complement strand
CACCTGCCGCTCGATATCTCGCAAACACTCGGCGAGCGAGAAGAGCTGCCCAGCCTGCCGGCCGGCGTCTCCGCCGCCGCTTTGCGGCTGATCCTGAACGAGCTGCACGCCGGCGGCGCCTGAATGAGCGTGCAGCCAAACGCCGGGCATGCTCGCGTCGCGATTATCGGGACCGGATTCTCCGGCCTTGGCGCGGCGCTTGCCCTGCAGCGGGCCGGTATCGATTTTGTGCTCTTCGAACGCCGAGGTGATCTGGGCGGCACGTGGCTGGACAACAGCTACCCCGGCTGCACGTGCGACGTGCCTTCGCATCTTTACTCGTTCTCCTTCGCGTTAAATCCGGATTGGACGCACACGTATTCCTCGCAGGCCGATATCTGGGCATATCTCAAGGAGCTTGCGCGGCGTTATGAAATTCTGCCGCACATCCGCTTCAACCATGAACTGCTCGGCGCCGCCTGGGACGAAGACGCGCGCCGCTGGCGGATCGAGACTTCGCAAGGGGCGTGGACGGCCGACGTATTGATTACGGCCTGCGGCGCCTTGAGCGAGCCGGCGATTCCCTCGCTGCCCGGCCTGGAGAACTTTACCGGGACGATGTTTCACTCGGCGCAGTGGAACCACGGCCATCAACTGTCGGGCGAGCGCGTGGCGGTGATCGGCACGGGCGCCTCGGCGATCCAGTTCGTGCCCAAGATTCAACCGATCGTCAAACGCTTGCATCTCTTCCAGCGCACGCCGGCCTGGATTCTGTCGCATCCCAATCGCAGGATTACGGACTTCGAGCGGGCGGTCTACCGGCATATTCCGCTGCTGCAGCGAGCCGTTCGTGCAGGCGTTTATTGGTCGCGCGAACTGCTGATCGGCACGGCGTTGACGAGACATGTCCGGCTGACGCGTTTGATTGCGCGGGCCGCCGGCAAGCACCTGGCCCGACAGGTGCAAGACGAGAATTTGCGCCGCAAGCTCACGCCGAGCTACTTGCCCGGCTGCAAACGCATCTTGATCTCCAATGACTTCTATCCCGCTATCTCGGAGTCGAATGCGGAACTGGTTACGGAGCAAATTCGCGAGGTGCGCGCCCATTCAATCGTGACGGAAGACGGACGCGAACGCGAGATCGACGCGATCATTTTCGGCACGGGCTTTCGCGTGACCAGCAATCCGTTTGCGCTCCGCGTGCAAGGGCGCGATGGAAAGACGCTGGCGACCGCATGGAGCGAAAGCGGCGGGCAAGCCTACCGCGGCACGACCGTGCCCGGCTTTCCCAACTTGTTCTTGATGACCGGCCCCAACACGGGCATTGGCCATACCTCGCTGCTGGTGATGATCGAGGCGCAGCTCGGCTACATTGTCGCTTGCCTCCGCCACATGCAAAAGCGGCGGCTGGCCAGCTTCGAGTTGCAGCGGGAGCCGTACGAGGCGTTCAACCGCGAAATCCGCCGCAAGATGCAGCACACCGTCTGGTTGAGAGGCGGCTGCGCAAGCTGGTATCTCGACTCGCACGGCCGCAACACGACGCTCTGGCCCGACTTTACCTGGAAGTACCGGCGGCTGATGAGGCGGTTCGATGCAGAGAACTACGAGTTCTCGCCAGTCGCCGCC